>NZ_BTPW01000024.1:0-44144 GCF_036246185.1 Lactiplantibacillus paraxiangfangensis | reverse complement strand
AATTGGTCGCGTTTTTACACACGAATTCGGATTGAATTTACAATTCAGAACAAAAAAAGGAAACCAATTCGAAAATGAATTGGTTTCCTCATAAAGTTCCTCATCAACAGCCGTTGACAAAGAGCCAATCTTCCCACTATTTAAGTTCGCTTTATACAGCTAAAACACCGTTAATCCAACGCTCCAGCTTCATTTAGTCCATTATTCCCATTCAATAGTCGAAGGTGGCTTGCTCGTAACATCGTACACGATGCGGTTAACGTGATCGACTTCGTTTACGATCCGTACGGAAATCTTTTGCAAGACATCCCATGGAATCCGTGCAAAGTCGGCGGTCATCCCGTCGATTGACGTTACGGCCCGGATACCGACTGTGTAGTCGTACGTCCGGCCATCACCCATGACACCGACTGACTTGATCCCTGGTAATACCGTAAAGTATTGCCAGATTTCGCGGTCTAAGCCGGCCTTCTTGATTTCATCCCGTAAGATGTAATCACTGTCACGAACGATTTCAAGCTTATCTTCCGTGATTTCACCAATCACCCGAATCCCAAGACCTGGGCCTGGGAATGGTTGCCGCCATACAAGGGCGGATGGCATGCCCAGCTTTTCACCCAATTCACGTGCTTCGTCCTTGAACAAAGTCCGCAATGGTTCGATCAGCTTGAACTGCATGTCTTTTGGCAACCCGCCGACGTTATGGTGAGACTTAATCGTTTGCGCCGTGGACGTCCCACTTTCGATGACGTCAGTGTACAACGTCCCCTGCGCTAAGAATTCCATCCCGTTTAACTTCGTCGCTTCTTCGTCGAAAACTTGGATAAATTCGTTTCCAATAATCTTCCGCTTACGCTCTGGATCGCTAACGCCAGCTAATTTGCTCATAAATCGTTCCTTCGCATCAACTTTAATGATGTTCAGACCGAATTTACCTTCCAAACTAGCCATAACTTGGTCAGCTTCACCCTTACGTAACAGGCCGTGGTCCACGAAGATACTGGTTAATTGCGTCCCGATGGCCTTGTGTAATAACACGCCAACGACACTGGAGTCGACCCCACCGGATAATCCGAGTAAGACCTTCTTATCGCCAACTTCGGCCCGGATCTTTTCGATTTGCATATCGATAAAGTCATCCATTGACCAGTTAGCTTCTGCTTGGCAGACGTTAAACGCAAAGTTCTTCAAGATGTTTTCGCCGTAGTCCGTGTTCCGAACTTCAGCGTGCAATTGAATCCCGTAGAACTTCTTATCAACGTTTTGAATCGCTGCGATTGGGCAGTTCTTCGAAGTTGCCACCACGTCAAAACCATCTGGTGCCTGGGTAACCAAGTCACCATGGCTCATCCAAACTGACTGTTCCTTAGGCGTGCCATCAAACAAAGTTGACGCGTCGCCGGTCACTTGGATGTTAGCCTTACCGTATTCCCGGTTGTCAGCTGATTCGACCTTACCGCCCGGAAGCATGTAAGTCATCAGTTGCATCCCGTAACAGATTCCCAAAATAGGCAGGCCTAAATTGAAGATCTCAGGATCAACCCGAAAGGCGCCATCATCGTAAACACTGTTGGGGCCACCAGAGAAAATAATTCCCTTAGGGTGGCGGGCTTTGATTTCTTCAGCGGAAATCGTATTAGGCAGTAATTCCGAATAAATGCCGAAATCACGAATGCGTCGGGTAATCAACTGATTGTATTGACTACCAAAATCCAACACAAGAATTGAGTCGAAAGACGCGGTGTCCGTTTTTGCCAAGTTGTTCACTCCTTTTGGATTAATTAATGCTCAATAGGTCTATCATACTGATTTCTAAACAAGTGGTCAATAAATATGAGAAATTTCTTAGGCGCTAATACTTACGAAAATAAACGGCGTCAATCACATGGTGCGCGATTTTGTGTAAAATCAAATCCGCACGATTGCGGGTTGGCAGGATATAATCATTCAAGTTTTTCAAATCAACGTCTTCCCACACCCGCTTCGCCATCTCGATAGCTTCACCGTGATCGCCAATCGCCCACGGGTAAAAATAGTTCTTAGGATCTTGGAAAGCCGTCTTCATCAACGCTTCAAACCGGTCCAAGTACCACGATTCAATCAGGTCGGCGTCCGCATCCACGTAAACCGAGAAGTCGGTGAAATCGCTAATGTAAATGCGTTCGTTAGACGGTAGCTGGAGGACGTTGATTCCTTCGATGATTAGGATATCCGGGTGGGTAATGACGTCAAAGCGGTTCGGCACGATATCGTAAGTTTGGTGTGAATACACCGGCGCCTTCGCCAGCGGCTGGCCGCTCTTGACGTCGTTTAAAAACTGAATCAGCCGCGGCATGTTATAGCTTTCCGGAAACCCTTTGCGTTCCATCAGCTGCATTTTCTTCAATTCGGCGTTGGAATATAAGAATCCGTCGGTCGTAATCAACTGCGTCCGGCGATCCGGATACAGGTACTTCAGTAGTATTTCTAGCAAGCGCGCCGTGGTCGTTTTTCCCACGGCCACGCTGCCGGATACCCCAATGATGAAGGGCGATTGTCGATTTTGACGACGCAAAAAAGACGATTCCGTCGCCCGCCAAGATAAGTAATGCTCAAACTTTGCCTGCAACAAGTGGGTCACCGGCAAATAGATCTCGCGGACATCATCCAAACTAATGCGATCATTAAACGCTTTAATCTCATGTAAGTTGTCGGCGGTTAACGGCACGTGCCCGTCGCGGTAAAACTGCTTCCACTGTTCCCGTGAGAAGCGATAATAATTCAATTGCTCTTCCATAGTTGTCTGCCACCAATAGTAAATTAATGGGTTGATTATAGCATAAAATATACTGTTTGCCGGGGATTAATTTAACCATAATCAATCATTACATAACTAATCGTTGGGCTAGCAAGTTAAAACATTCATCTATCGAAAACAATCTGGAGTAAAGCGCAAAAATCCAATCAGAAAAGTTAATAATTTCTGATTGGATTTTTCCTATTATCATGGTCAAAACGTGTTCTAAAAGGCAATTTGCTCCGCTTAACCCGGCATCAGCAATCATTCCAACCCCAGGAATAATCACTGATGCCACGTTAATGCTCACAAATTAACCGCCTTTTATCTCACTCTTTTAATCTTCATGCCGCCGGTGACTCGCACCTAATCCAGCTAATAAGCCAGTCAGGCCAAGCGCACCAACGATAATTCCGGCTAAGCCAGTCGCCCGTTCATCGGTCTGTGGTAAAGCCGTCGCCTTAGCTTGTGCGGGGGCAACCGTGTGATCCACCTGACTAGTTGAAGTCAAAGGCTGCGCTGGTTGTGCCGCTTTAGCTGGCGTCACCTGCTTCTGAATCTTGGCTGGCGCAGTCGGTTGACTGGTCTCGCCATTATTTCCTGGTTTAACCGCGTCGCCGGTGCCAGGTTCGGTAATCATACCACCGTTACCTGCATCGGTCGTACTATTGTTATCGCCCGCATCAATCGCGTTACCACCGTTGTCCGGATTAGTAATACCGTCGCCATCACCTGGGGCGGTCGTTGTGCCACCACCGTTACCTGGGTCTGTCGTCGTACCACCACCGTTACCTGGGTCTGTCGTCGTACCACCACCGTTGCCTGGATCAGTCGTTGTGCCGCCACCGTTGCCTGGATCTGTGGTCGTTCCGCCACCATTGCCTGGATCTGTGGTCGTTCCGCCACCATTGCCTGGATCTGTGGTCGTTCCGCCACCATTGCCTGGATCAGTCGTCGTACCGCCGCCATCGCCGGGATCAGTTGTACCACCGCCGTTGCCGGGTTGGTCCGGTTTGCCGGCCTCAACGACCGTAACAACCGCCGTCTGGGTATAGAAGTTCCCCGCAATATCGGTATACGTGTAAGTGACCGGGTACGTCCCGGCAACGCTGGTATTCACCGTTCCGCTAACCGTCACCGCGCTCACTGTCAGTGGCTGACCCGTTGCGTCAGTTGCTTGGACCAAGTTATCACTCGGCTGCCAAGTACTCCCGACTTTCAATTGGCTGTCAGCGACTTTCAACGTCGATTGCGTTGCCACCACGTTAACGGTCGCCGTACCCGTCACTAAGTTTCCAGCGGCGTCCAGGTACCGTAACGTTAAGGTATAAGTTCCGGGTTTTTGAACGTTTGGTGTCCCAGTAGCCGTAATCTGGTTCAAGTTCGCTGCGGAAAGCTGCGTGCCGTCCGCCGCAAACGTTTTTTGCCAATCGATGCTGTCGTTTAACGTCCAGCTGGCTTTTGGTCCAGCGATAATCGTCACGTTTTGAACACCACTCACAGCCGCCTTAGTTTTAACGGTCGTGACCACCGCGGTAAACTGCTGCGTCCGGCCTAAGTTGTCAGTGTACGCCAACACGATGGTCTGTGGTTGCCCAATCATGGCATCGCTCAAATCGGGTCCCGTAATCACTTGCACGTCAGCGTTTTTGCTATCAATTGATTGCCCCGTGCTGTCCGTCGCGCTGTCGACGTCACTTAAATAGTCCCACTTAGCGTTCGGACCAGCGATGACTTGCGTTGGTTTGGTCGCCAAACTGGCTAGGTCAACGGTCACAGTCATCGTTGCCGTGACGGGATTTCCCGCTGCGTCCGTATAAGTTAGCGTCACCGTTTGGGCACCCGCTTGTGTTTTATCGATTGACGTCATCGTAACCCCGGTAAAATCAGTAATTGTTTTACCGGAGGCGTCCGTCACGCTTTGCACCAAATCAGCCGCCGTCAGCTTGGAGACGTCTTGTGGCCAAACCACTTGCTCCGCTTTAGCCGTAATCGTCGCCTGACTGGCAAGTACGTTAACGATGGCCGTCGCTGAGTGCACGGTGCCCTGGTCATCGGTGTACGCGAACGTGACGGTTTGTTGGCCCGCCTGCGTTAAATCTGGACCGCCATTTACGTTAGTAATCTTTAAATTAGCCCACTCACTGGCGTCGATCGAATTACCGTCGTAATCACTGACACTGGCAAGGTGGTCTAAGTAGTTCCACGTGGCGTTAGGCCCCATGACCACTTCACTTGGATCAAAGCTAATTTGCGCCTTTGATTGGGTCACTGGTTGGAAGACCAACGCCCCCGCTAGCAAATCAAACCCGTTCATCGACTGGCCGTTGAGATCCGTTGGGTACGTCGTATATGACGCGTCGCTTAGATAAAATTGACCGTACACTAGCTGCCCTTGGAATAACTGTGGGTTAACTAGTGTATATTGCCAAACGGTTGCCGTGGTGCCGTCAGCCTGTTTCTGAGTCACTTGGTTTGCGTCGGCAACGACCAACTTACCATCTGCCGTTCCATCAGCTTGATAGTAGCGCACTTGATAATTGATTGATTCGCCGTGAATCCCCTTGATTGGGGAAGTGACGACGACCGTGTCGCCCTGCTGATAACTAACGGCCTGCTTGTTAAAAGCATACTGAAGCCAACCGGTTACACGTCCGCCCTTATGCGCTGATAACGTGTTCAACGGGCTAAAGTCGGTAATATTATTCCCGCCAAACGACATCATTGGACTAGACTGCGGATAATTATTTTCAAGCACTGCCTGAACAAACGGCGCTAAAATCGCAAATTGATGGTTGTTCATCCCGTAAGGATTAATTGACATCGGCTCAGTAGAGCCAAAGTCTAAGTCATAGATATAGTGCGGGTCCAAATCGGCAATCGTCCGTAATTGCTCATCCGTTGCGGCCCCCCAGTAAGGGGTCTCCAGCGTTAATCCTCTTAGAGTAACCGCTTTCAGTGGTGAAAAATCGAAATTAGGCATTTCCTGGTAGCTGGCCCCGATTGCCACTTGGACACCAACTGAAACCCGGGATGGCAAATCAGCCAAGGTTTCCAAGCCTTTAAGACTCGTCACCGGCTGAACAGCCCCGTTGACCGCGGTTGTCACGTTCAGACTCTGCCCGTAACCGTTACCGTAAGCTTTGATGACGGCCTTAGTCAGTAACTGATTATCCTTTAAACTCAGACCTTTGCGAACGGCAGCCAGTAAGGTTGGATCCTCAAACTGGTCACTCAAATCTTGATTATCGTCCGCTGGCGCAACGGGTGCATCCCGCAACGTCTTCTTCTGATTAGTCGCTGTCGGTTGCGCGACATCTTTGTCAGCCGGCGCAGCTGCATCACTAGTTAGCTCATTATTCTGATTAGATTCCTGCCCAGCACCCGCCGCTGGTTTTTCATCATTTTGCGCACCGGACGTGCCAGACTGTGCTGGTGTTTCTGGTTCAGCCGACGTCTTTTCATCAGGCTGCGCGTCTGACGCTGCGGGCTTTACTGGTTGTTCTGAATTGCCTTGATTTTCCGTTTCAACCTTACCAGTCATGGTAAGGGATTCCGATTCAACTTTTGGCGTACTGGTGGTCTTCAACGGTACTTCTTTTTCCGTCGATTGCGTACCTGTAGCCGTCGTATCAATATTGTTATTAACTGGTTCATTCGTATCGGCTTGTCCCACAACCTGTGTTAACCCCATAGTTGCCACCGTAATTCCGGCAATGATCCAAAACCGACCTTTTTTATACATCTTATAATGACGTTTAGTTGTTTGTAATTGTGTCATGATTTGTCGCCCCCGCTATTAATCACTTTTATACCACAACAATTAAGTATATTTAAATAACAACGCTCTTATTAATTATAGTACTCAATCATATTGCGTAAATCAACTTAAACGTCTAAAAAGTTACCCTCATTAACTATCTCAACGTAATAACATGCCAAAATACGGGACACCATCGTCATTTTGACCACAGTGTCCCGTATTAATCTTTTTATTAAATTATTTTTCCCGTTACGCCGCGTACCTGACCGATACAAAGACGCTCCCTAAGATCAGTACCGACCCGACGACAAATCCGGGCGTTAAATTTTCCCCGAGCAATAGCCAACCAAGCAACGTTCCTACGACTGGCTGTAGTAAGTAAAACAGTCCAGAAGTACTCGTACTGATTAGCGTTAACCCGGCGTTCCACATCACAAACGCAAACGCGGTGGAAATGGCGCCGACGTAAATCAAGCAGGTTAACACCTTCAGATTTAAGAAGTTCACGCCCGCAAAAGCGTCCGGCATGCTCAGCGCAAACGGCGTCAAGCAGACCATCGCAATGATCGTGGAAATAATGGTAATCTGCAACGCACTGTAATCGGGCACCTTTTTGATTAGGACAGACATCAACGACCACGTCAGCGCCGCTAGGATCAGCAATAATACTCCGACTAAGATGTGTTTGCCGGCGAGATGAATCCCGACGATCATCACCACACCTAAGGTGGCCAAAATTAGCGCGAACACTTTAACCCGGTTGAGCTTTTCCTTGAATAATAACCACGCGAATAGCGCCATGAAGGTCGGCGTCGAGCCGGTCACGACCGCTCCCGTCTGGGCACTGGAAAACCAAGTTCCCGTCTCCTGCATGACAATTGACACGGTATACCCCGTCAGGCCAATCAGTGCAAACCACTTGTAATCCTTAACTTGCACGTGCCACTTTTCCCGTTTTAACAACGCAAACCCGATTAGAAAAATCAGCGCTACCAAGTATCGCAACCACACGAGTTGTAACGGGTGGATCAAACCAACGACTTCTTTGACCGCCACAAACGTTCCGCCCCAGATTGCCGCCGCGCTACTCAGCAACACTGAGCCTAACACCTTTGAATTCATCAACTAACACTCTCTCACGCCAAATTTTAACTTTATTAAAATAACAGGAAATATTATACCGCTAATCCCGCTTCTCAATTCAACGGATTAGTCATTAATCGTTACCAATCCAAAGTTTTCTAAACTTTATAGTGCTAAATGGTTGCACTCTTATAAAAAAACTATATATATTAAACTATTAGCTTTTATTAATTGGGGGAATAAATATGCACAAATGGCGGTGGGGTTTACTCACATTAACGCTAATCTTAGGAATTAGCCTCATGACACAGTCAGCACAGGCAACTAAGAAATCCAAGGGACTAATTCTAGATAATGCTCGTCAGTATTACTCGGTCAAAACGATCCAAGGCTTCATCCGCCGCGTTCACGCTGGGGGCGGAACGTTTATCCAGTTACATTTAACGGACGACCACCGTTACGGCGTCGAAAGCAAAACGCTGAATCAAACCACTAAAAACGCCCGTCACAAGGGAAGCGTCTATTATAATCGCAAAACCAAGCTCGCCTTTTTGAGCAAAAAACAGCTCCGTTCTCTGATCGTTTACGGTCACAAGCGCCACGTTGAAGTGATTCCCGAAATCGATACGCCCGGTCACGCTAAGGCGCTCGTCAAATTGCTCAAGACGTCCAGCGCCACTAACAAAAAATTGGCCAAACAAGTCACAACGGGCAACGAGATGAATCTCCGGTCAGCCAAAACGGCCCCGTTTGTCAAAAAACTCCTGGGTGAGTACGTCGGCCTGCTTTACCGCGGTCAGCACATGGCTATCGGGGGCGACGAATACAGTGCGTCCACCGCAACTCATCAACCTAACACTGTTAAATACACCAACACGTTGAACCGCTACCTGAATAAGAAGCATCTCAAAACCACCATGTGGAACGACGGGCTGATGCGCGCGGATTTGAAAAAGATCGACCATAACATCCTGATCACCTACTGGAGTTATGACGGTGAAAACGACGACCCCAAGCAAGTCAAACTCCACCGCAAGATTCGTCCGACCCTTCCCCAACTCAACAAAGCGGGCTTTCAGACCATCAACGCCAACTTCTGGTACCTCTACGTCATTACGAAACCAGCGACGTTCAAGAAGGCCAACGTCAGCTACTGGAAAAATGACTTAAAGAAGAACTGGAACGTTCAGGTCTGGGATAAGACGAACCCCCAAGACCTTGCGAAGAGCAGCAAAAACATCGGCTCAGCCATCTCCATCTGGGGCGACGGCAAGAAGACTTATTCGCAAGCCCAAGTCGTCAGCAAAACTGCGCCGTTCTTAACGGCCTACTTTAAGCAGTAACGGCCCAAAGAGCGTTATTCCTTTATAACCTAGTCTGGTCGTCGCTGATAGCTATGCCATTAATTACTAGCGTAATAACAACAGACCACTTCGTATTTAGCGAAAGTCGGGCAGTCTTGGTGTGCTGTGTCGGCAAGATTGGCAGGTGAACCTTGTGCCAATCTTGCGGGGCGATTCAAAGACGTGGTTTATCGGCTTTGAATCGAGGTTCCAGACCGCACCGTGGCTGGGACCGTCCCCCACAGCACACCAAGACTGCCCGACGGAGCTACCAATAATAACTGCTTCCAATCTAAAAGGCCTTTCCCGCAAAAACGGAAAAGGCCTTTTTTTATATTAAGACTAAGCTTGTACAGTCCGCTGTTCGGCCTGCATGGCTAGATAAGCTGATTCAATGCGATTAAAGTGGTCGTTTGTGAACCGCTTGATGACTTGGTGCTGATCATTCCAATCAATCACGATGTTATCGGCGACCGCGTCATAGTAAATCGATAGATGTTCATCGGTCCGCCGTTGTGCGTAATGTGCCTGAATTAAAACGACCAGTTCACCAATGGTTTGCCCAGCTGATAATAGTGGGGTGTTGAAAAATGCTAAATAATTTTCTAACGTTGACTTAATAATCATATTAATCACGCTTTCTATTAGTAGTTGCCCTATCAATACCGTCGGCTTATAGGTCAATTATAGCAAAAGAAAGCGCTTTCTCAAATAGCCAATCCATTTATCAGCCCGAACTTAGATCGTTAACGCACTCGCCACTTGGTTTGCTTGACTAAATAAATCTTCAATAATTTCTTTAGCGGGACGAATCTTGGTGAACATCCCCGCAATTTCACCAGCCATCGGGTTGCCGCCTTCAACGTCCCCGTCGTCGACCGCACGCTCAAACGAGCCGTCTGCTAACTGTTTCAAGTCCACTACCGGTGCCGCTGCTTGTTCTAATTGTAAATAATGTTCCAACATTGGGTTACGTAATGACCGGACCGGATCCCGGTGGGCGCGTCCCGTTACGATGGTTTCCGTATCGCTCGCCGCTAAGACCCGCTGCTTGTACGCTTCCGCTACCGGGCATTCGGCCGCCGTTAAGAAGATGGTCCCACATTGCACGCCGGAAGCACCCAACGCAAACATGGCGGCAACCGAGCGGCCGTCACCGACACCCCCGGCCCCGATGACGGGAATATCAACCGCGTCAACAACTTGTGGCAATAGTGCCATCGTTGACGTTTGCCCGATATGTCCACCAGACTCTTGACCTTCAGCGACGACCGCATCGGCCCCCGCCGCGACCATTTTATGCGCGTGGTGCACCGACGCAATCACCGGAATGACTTTAATCCCGGCAGCATGCAGCGGGCCAATGTACGACGCCGGGTTCCCGGCACCAGTCGTCACAACCTTGACGCCTTCGTCAATAATGACCTGTGCTAATTCCGGACAATTTTTCATTTGAAGCATCAAGTTAACGCCAAATGGTTTATCCGTTAATTCCCGCGTCTTTACGATCTCAACCCGTAATTCATCGGCACTGAGGCCGGCAGAAGCTAAAACGCCGAGGCCGCCCGCTTCAGACACTGCCCCAACGAGCCGATGATCCGCAATATGCATCATCGCACCAGAAAATATCGGGTACTGGATTCCTAACATTTCAGTAATAGTCATTATTCATTCCTCCTGTTATGTAATCGTTTCCATTTTGTTAAGAATATCACAATTAAACGTTGATTACTATCGACAATTCATCAAATTTGTCCCGTATTAAAGCGCAAAAAAAGCCCCGCCATAACTAGACTTGGTCTAACCATGGCGGGTCATTTTACGGCGACTAAACGGTCGCTTCATTTAACGTATATAAATCCGGGTTAACACGGCTGAGCAGTGGTGACAATTCGCCCACCGCTACAATCGTTAATTCGTGCATCGCCCGTGAGCAGATGGTATATAGCAATTGCCGTTCATCTTCGCGCTGATAATTATCCGGGTTAGCGTTCCACACGATCACTGCGTCAAATTCAAGTCCCTTAGCTAAGAAGGACGGTACTACGATGACGCCGGGTGCTAACCGTTGATTTTCGGTCCGAATCAGCGTGACCTTTTCGCCACGAGCTTGCAACGCGTCGGTCAACGCTTCACATTCGGCCAACGTCTTACCAATGATGGCCGTTGTGTCCCGGTCCGAATCATTCATGGCAAGTTGGTCAACGACTTGATCCACGGCATCATCAAAATCACTCGTTACCGCCACATTAGGGAGGTCCCCTTGGCGATCAAAGGCGGTTACGGCTTCACCGTTCACTAAGATTTCCTTAGTAAAATCGGTGATTTGCTGGGTCGACCGGTACGACTTGGTTAGTTGAACCACCCGGGTCTTCTCCGGATCAAACAACGTTTCAAGTTCACCAATCAGCGTGTGACTGTTTTCCTTAGTGAAAATGGCCTGGTTCAAGTCACCGAGCATCGTAAAACGCGCGTTTGGAAAACTAAACTTCAAGAAAGCTAACTGGAAGGCGTTGTAATCTTGAATTTCATCCAAGAAGACAAAGCGAATATCCCGTTGGCCCTTCTTACCCGTCATTAAATCATGCAAGTACATGTAAGCTGAAACGGTCGTCAATGAAATGTGCCGTTCCTTGATGCTGGCTAATTTCTGTTCAACCGCGGCGTCCCACTCGTCCTGCGAAATATCGTACTTCGCTAGGTCGATAATTTGCGGTACTTCGCGTAAAAAGTGCGCGTACTGCATGTTGATACTCAAGAACCGGTTCCGGACGATCTGTGTTCTAGCCGTCCCTAACCGTTTCATGACAATTTTACGTGCTAAGAACTTAAATTCCTGATCCCCGTTCTTAAACTCACGGGGCTGATTACCATACAACTGGTTAATTTCTTCGCGTGATAAGTCCTGAACGACGTCTTCAACCCACTTAGACCGCATCTCAGATTCCACTTTGCGATTCAAAATTTTAATTAAATCTTCCTTGGTTTCCGATAACCGGTTGCCTAAGTGATAATTTTCATTAAATGAATAGTAGATTTCTTTAATTTTTTCCCGTGGAATAATGACCTCATCGTTCAACGTGATGTTTCGAAAACGCATGTCGGCTTGTTCCAAGTGTTTACCGTAAGTCGTTACCGCGTTAAAGAACGCTAGGCTACCTTCCAGCTTCGTCACTTTGGACATCGCATCCGTATTTTCAGCTTCAAACCGTTGTTGCAAGGTTTCGACCTGCATCCGTGGCAACCGGTACGAGGCGTACTGGTAGTACGTCATCTGTACCATGTTTTGTTCGCCTAGTTCTGGCAACACTTGGTTAATATAATCGTTGAATAATTGGTTCGGTGAAAACAGGATAACTTGTCCGGCCGTTAAATTCCCGCGGTACCGGTACAACAAGTACGCGACCCGTTGCAAGACCGACGACGTCTTCCCGGAACCGGCCGCCCCTTGAACAAATAACAAATCGGAGCTAGTATCCCGAATAATCGTATTTTGTTCCTTTTGAATCGTCGTTACGATACTCTTCATCTTAACGTCTGACTTTTCGTCTAGAACTTCTAAGAGCATCGAGTCCCCGACCGCTTCGTCAGTATCGTAGACGGTCACGAGCTTCCCGTCATCAATCATCAACTGCCGCTTAAGCTTCACGTTGACTGACTGGGGACCGTCCGGCGTTCTGTAGGTCACATTGCCGAGACCACCGTCATAATAAATACTAGAGATGGGCGCCCGCCAGTCATAGATCAAGAAGTGATCCGGCGTATCCGAAAAAGAACTTAGCCCAATATAAATGGTCTCAGTCTTCGGTTCACCGGCTTCGTGGAAGTCCAAGCGCGCAAAATACGCGTTTTTTTCCAACTTCTTAAGCGTTGATAACTGCTTAGTCGCGTGTTGCCAGCTATTTTGACGCTCATCTAACATCTGTTGCTGCTGGCGCACGGACAGGCCAGTCTCCATCATCCCTTCATAACTATCCGTCTTAATATTAACGTCGTTATAAAAGTTGGTTTTAATGTCGGCTTGATCCTTCTCCGAGCGCGCAATGGTTTGGCTTTGTTGATCCTCGGCCACCTTAATCTTTGCAACCACGTGATCTAAGTGTTCTTGTTCTAAAGCTTTAATTGACTTAGCCATCTATGACGCCCTCCATTCCTAAATATCGAACAATAATTTTAGCACTATCAGCGCCATGACTCAATTAATAACCGTTTAATTATGGTTTATAAGGATGAAAACTACAAAACTCGTGTAAATTAGCCGCTTCGGTGGTCAGAACTGGCGTGCTATTGGGGACGGTTCCAGCCAAACTTCGGTCTGGAACCTCACTTCAAAGCCGATACCCCACGTCTTTGAAGTGCCCCGCAACATCCAGTCGGCTCAAATCGCCGCCTGATGTTGCCGAGACAGCACACCAATTCTGACCGCCTGCGCTAAATACGTCCATACTATTATAGATTGATTTAAATTCATTAGATAGCATGAGTGCCAATTTAACAGTCCTTAAACATAGCTTTCACCCTATAATTATTAATTGAATCTTCGGCAAACTAAAATTAATACCAACTTTCGATTCTAATGGTCAGAAATGTCATCATTTATATCACGCTTCCAGCGCAACCAGTCAGGTTCAGTACGCTGTGAAAACAATGTTAACCGACGTTGTTTGTCGGTTTAGATTGCGGACGCCTTTGGTGACTTGCCTTTTAGGCACCAAAGCGAGGTTGCAGACCGATTTTTGGCTGCGACCGGTCCTCACAGCGTACTGAGCCTGACTGGCGGAGCGGGGCCCTTTTTTCATTAATATGTATTTAATCTCTGTTTATTCTTCGACGAAGCCCGTTAACCAAGCGATAGCAATCGCAATGACTAACAGCACACAAAACGCCTGAAAGATCCGGTTCGTCCAGTAAATCCAGTCTGGGTTAGTTCGCATTTGGGATTCCTCCTTTTAACAACATTCTTCTAATATATCGTTTTTTCCGGGATTGTACGACCATTATTTTCACGTTTGCACTAATTTTTACATGAAAGTGGGCTATTCCTTTTCAAAAATCGTCAAAAAGAGTAATCTTTCAAGGGAATACTTGGAGGAAAATGCCATGCAAATAGTTGAATTAACACCTTACCAACCAGACTGGCGCACGACGGCTAGTCGCTTACAGACAAATTTAAAAACGATTCTGGAAACAAGCCTACTTGCCAGCAGCCACGTTGGTAGTACCGCCATGCCACAAGTCCTTGCGCGGCCAACCATCGACTTAGCCCTACTGGTGACCGATGTCGTGACCGTCGCCAAGCAACTCGACCTCACCTTAATTGATGGCGCCCCGCATACGTTTAGCACGGTTCTGCTGGGTCAAACGGTCCACCTGATTATTTTAACGAACCGAGACGACTACCAGCAATTACTGACGTTTCGTGACTACCTCAACGCGCACCGCACTGACAGTCGTAAATACACGGCCATTCGGCAAAAGGCCAGTCAGGATGCCACAACTTACCTGCAGACTAAGGCCGCTTTTATGGCAGGCATCAATGACAAAGCCAGCGACTGGTTAGCTACAAAGAATCAGCATGAGCATCACGACCGCACCGTTCGCGCCGAACTCGTCAACATGTGTTTGATTGTTAATCCTCAAACCGGCGAGGTCGTCGTCGAAAATAAGATCGACGCACAGTGGCGCGGGCTAACTTTTCCCGGCGGGCACGTCGATCCCGGTGAATCGCAAGTCAGCGCCATGAAACGCGAAGTCTTAGAAGAAACCGGCCTGACTGTCAATCAGCTCAAGCTCGTCGGCACCGTCACCTGGGTCGAAAATGACCAAGGCGACGTGTCGCTAGGAACGCTGTACACCACTAACGACTACTCCGGTCACCTGCTGGCGGGGTCTTACGAAGGCGCCATCAGCTGGCAGCCACTCAGCGCGCTCACGCCCGAAAAACTAGCTCCCGGAATCAGCGCCATTCTCAAAGTCTTTACCGACGCGAGTCAAAACGAAGCCTTCTGGGGCTTTGACGACGACCAACTCCGTGTTTATTAACGAATCGAGGAATCTATCTTATGGATCAAGTTTCACTAGTCATTATTTTATTTGCCGCTTTACTGATTCCACTGGTGATGGCCAAGTTTAAAATCAGTAGTCTGCCAACCGCGGTCATGGAAATCATTATCGGAATCATCCTTGGCCCCAGCGTGTTCAACCTTGTCAACACGACCAGCTCAATTTCGCAGCTCTCCACTATCGGCGTCATCGTCCTCCTATTTTTAAGCGGGATGGAAATTGACTTCAGTTTATTCAAAAAGCGTCGCACGGCCTTGACGCCGCTGGAACAAAAAAACGCCGTTAACCTGCCAAAGTACTCGCCAGTTCGGCTATCGGTTTACGCTTACGGAACCATTGTCATCTTATCCCTGCTTCTAGCCGCATCCTTTAAAGTTAGCGGGTTATTCAGTGACTTCTGGCTGGCAACCATCTTATTTGCCACCATTTCCCTCGGAATCGTTATCGCCGCCTTAAAGGAAAAGGAACTCCTCAGTAAAGCGTTCGGACAAACTGTCCTGCTGATTGGGGTCTTCGGTGAACTGGTTCCCATGATGGGCTTAACGCTCTACGCTTCCGTTTACGGGAGTGATTCCAAAAGCTTATGGTTATTATTATTAATCTTGGCGGTTGCCGCACTGTTACTTCTGCGGTTCAAACCGTTCTTCCGTTTTTATCAAAATATCAATAAATCAACGACGCAATTAGACATTCGCCTAGCCTTCTTCCTAATCGTCACGATGGTTACGGTCGCCGAATCCGTCGGGGCTGAAAATATCTTGGGCGCGTTCGTCGCTGGGATCGTGTTGAAGTTGTTACAACCGAGTGAAAGTACCCGTGAACGTTTAGATTCCATCGGTTACGGCTTCTTCATCCCGATTTTCTTCATTACGACCGGGGTCGACTTGAATTTACGCACGTTACTCTCTAGCGGAAAAACGTTACTTTTAATTCCGTTATTCTTCCTCGCCTACATGGTCGCCAAAGTCGGGGCCTACTGGGTACTCAAATTACGTTTCAAATCCGCGAACGCCTTAGCCGGAACGGCTTTAAGCGCCACGACCATGACCATGGTCCTAGCCGTCTTACGGGTCGCTAAATCCATGCACACGATTACGACCGACCAGTCCGGCGCCTTCTTGCTGGCTGCGTTAGTCACCTGCATCGTGTCGCCGTTGATTTTCAACCGCGCCTACTCCGCGGAAAAAGAAGACCTCGTCAAGACGTCGGTCCACTTTATCGGGGCCAACTTAAGCACGGTGCCGGTCGCCCAACAGTTGCGCAAAGGCTGGTACGACGTTCAGATGTACACGAACCACGAGCACAACTACGAGACCTACCACTCACAGCTACCCGTGACGTTAATGGAAAACTTTTCCGCCAGTGACCTAGAAGACGCCGCCGTTTTTGATACGGACATTCTTGTCTTAGGTCACATCGACGCCGAACGGAACTACGAGTTGGCAAAGGCCGCTCACGACTACGGGGTCAAACGGATCATTGTCCGGTTTGAAGACCGCAATGTCTTAAACGAACACGAAGACGAACTGAAGGACTTAGGCGTAGAAGTTTACAATACACCGGAAGCTAATATCACGTTACTGCGTGCCCTGATTGAATCGCCATCGACAATGTTGATGCTCCGTGATACCGAAAACAGCATTTACGAAGTCCGCGTTGTGAACCACCTCTATACCAACGTTCAGATTAAGAACCTCGCCTTTGCGAAGGACATTACCATTAGTCAGGTTATTCGTAACCGCAAACTGATCGTGCCAAACGGAAATACGATGATCATGTTCGGCGACCGGTTGATTTTTACCGGCTCAAAGCAAGACGCGCCGCGCATTCGGCAAGCCTTAGCAACTGCCAACTAACGCCTGAACATTTTATGGTAGAATGAACACATTGTGTCTTAGTTTAAAATATAGAGGAGTTTGAGAATGGCAACTTTTTCCGTTTACATGGTTCGACACGGACAAACCTACTTCAACAAATACCGCCGGATGCAAGGCTGGTGTGATTCCCCACTGACCACCGTGGGCGAAAATGACGCGCGCAACGCGGGTAAGATGCTTAACGGCATTCATTTCGACGCTGCCTATGCCAGTGACATGTCCCGCGCAATGCGGACCGCACAACTGATGCTACCCGCCAGTGATAACGCTGATTTAACCGTCCAACCACTGGCTGCCTTCCGGGAAGCTTTTTACGGCTACTTCGAAGGTGGCGACACGTCTCAGACTTGGTTTGAAGTCGGCGCGCCCCACAAGGCCCCGACCCTTTCAGCCATCATTGATCAGTACGGTATCGAAAAGGCTAAGGACTTCTGTAAGGAGGCCGATCCTTTCCACAGCGCTGAAAATAACGATGAATTCTGGCAACGGGTCAACGGCGGGATCGATACTTTGCGCGCCAATCAAAAAGACGGCGACAAAGTATTGCTCGTTTCACACGGCAATACCATTTATAGCATCGCCGACCGCTTTGCCACGCTGACTTCACCAGAACGTCCCCAAAACGGGAGCGTCACTAAATTTACAATTACCGATGACGACGTCCAGCTAGACTACTTGGGTCGCAAAGACCACTTGGCGTAAGGAGGAATAACCATGTCACAATTTTCAATTTACTTTATTCGCCACGGCCAAACCTACTTTAACCTATTCAACCGGATGCAGGGCTGGTCAGATTCCCCGCTAACGGACTACGGTAAGGAAACGGCAACCAAGGTCGGGCAAGCCCTCAACGGCACTAAGTTTGACGCCGTTTACTCAAGCGACTCTAAGCGGGCCATTGATACCGCGCGCCTCATCAGTGAAGCCGCGAACTTGATTGATTTAACGCCTAAGTCATTGATGAACTTCCGCGAAGTCTTTTACGGCTACTACGAAGGTGACGATTCGAGCCGCACGTGGTCATTGGTTGGCCAAAAGTACGGCGTGAATAGCTTGCACGCCCTCTTGGACCATATCAGCATCGAAGAAAGCCGCGACCTGATGAAGTCGATCGATCCTTGGCATGAAGCTGAGGATAACGCGACCTTCTGGGAACGCATCAACCAAGGCTTCGACTACCTAAAAGCACACCATGATAACCACGAAAACCTCTTGGTCGTTTCGCACGGCACGACCATTCGAAGCATGGTGGCCCACTTCGCCCCTGACATTGACATCACTCAGGGCCCTAAGAATGGTAGCCTGACCCGCATTGACGTGGATGGCGACCAAATCAAAGTTGTGGACTACGCCAAAGAACTCGTCCCAACCATCGCCAATCAACATTCATAATAACCAATCAAATATTAGGCCTCTCAAGCAGCAATCACCGCTGTTTGAGAGGCCTATTTATGTCGCCCTAAAAGTTAAAAAATCTATCAACACCATAACAGTAGCGCTAGTTAGTCCTAAATTAGCCGCTCCGTCAGGTAGTCTTGAGTGCTAGGGGGGGGCGGTCACAGCCATGGTGCGGTCTGTGACCTCGATTCAAAGCCGATAATTCACGTCTTTGAATCGCCCCGCAAGATTGGCGTATGAAACGCTCGCCAATCTTGCCGACACAGCACTCAAGGCTACCTGACTGCGCTCAAAACAGTCTTCTATTGTTATGACTGTCGGATGATCGGAGGCTACCACTGATGGCATCGGTCGTGAAGGTGGCGTTAGAACGGCGATTTTTTGCCGGTTTTTACACCACGGACGGTCCGGGACAATTGCGGGTTTTGCAACTGTTCCGGAATCGGGGCTAGACCGCTCCTCAGGCTAGCCCCGGTCCCACGACCGCATGCCATCAGTGACAACCGGAATAGCTAATTTGTATTGATCTAGATACCAATAATCCTTAACTTTAACTTTCAAGCTCTATCTGTCCCATTAACTCGTAACCTTAATGCCGATGATGCCAATTATCAGCATTGCGATAAAGATCCAGGTCACTGGCGCAATCGTATCCTTGAAAAAGACTAGACCGACGAGAATTGCGCCCACCGCGCCAATCCCCGTCCAAATCGGGTACGCAATACTCAACGGTAAATGTTTGGTGGCTAGGGCTAAAAAGCCAAAACTTAAGATCATCCCAACAATGGTCGCCGCACTGTACCCTATATGGCTAAAACCGTTACTCAATTTCATCATTGTCGCCCACACCACTTCAAACAATCCGGCAACTACTAAATAAATCCACGTCATCATAATTCCCTCCCAAAATAAAAAAAGACAACGCGCCCCACCTTCCACTTAGACCTAAGGAAGGTGATTGCACGTTGTCCGGTGACAATCCGTTTAATTAATTCAGTCCACTATAGCAAAGGTAGGTTGAGCGGTCAAGCTCACTCACCGATTAACATCCACTTTGTTAGCGGCGTTAGTGGTTCCGGGAGCGCATCTAGTTCAAAGAACCCGGCCGTACTCGTCTCATCCGTTGCTTTGACGAGTTCGCCGCCGTTAGTATTGCCACGGTAAAGCACGGTCACACTATCAATGACATCCCCATTGGGATAGCGGTAGTGCATCTTGGGACCACTAAAAACGTCGATCAAGGTCAGGTCGCCAACGGTTAGACCCGTTTCTTCTTTTAATTCACGACGGGCCGTCTGCTGAACGGACTCACCGGGTTCGGTCGATCCCGCTGGTAACCCCCAGCAGTGGTTATCATTGCGGTAGACCAACAACACTTTTCCCACCGAATTTTGCGCAAGCATCGCCGCTCCGGCCACGACTAACGGCTGGTGGCCCACTTTTTTTCTGAGATTTAAAACGTAACCCATTTAAAAGTCCCCCTTAATACCCGAACCAATAATATTTTAATTAGGCATGTTATACTTAAAGCAACTATAACACGTCAGGAGTGATTGAATGTCCGAAACTAACGTCAATCAAGTTCAAGAAGTTATTATTGCCGGGATGTCTAAAACGGTCTCTAATTACGATTATGCGATGTCGGAATTAGAAGCCCTCGTTGAGGCAAATAACATGCACGCTGCGCTACGGATCGACCAAGGGTTGGACAAACCCAACTCAGCCACCTACTTTGGTAAAGGTAAAGTGGTTGAGATTAAGGAAGACGCCGAAGCACATGATTTACACATTATGGTCATTAACGCCGACTTGACGCCCAGTCAGGTCCGTAACCTTGAAGAACAAACGGGGCTTCAAATCATTGACCGCACTGGTCTGATTTTGGAAATCTTTGGTACTCGGGCTCGCAGTAAGGAAGCCAATCTCCAAGTTAAGATTGCTCAGCTTCAATACCAATTACCACGCTTACGAACCAGTATTTCGAACCGTCTTGACCAACAGGCCGGTGCGGCAGCTGGTGGTGGCGGTGGTTTTACCAACCGTGGTTCTGGTGAAACACAACTGGAATTAAACCGACGGACGATCCAAGACCGTATCAGCCATGCTAAGCATGAACTGAAGGAACTCAATAAGGACGAAGAAGTCCGGCGCTTGCAACGCGACAAAGCCGGTTTGCCTAACGTGGCCCTAGTCGGTTATACCAACGCCGGTAAGTCCACGACCATGAACGGCTTAGTCCGGTTATTTGGCAAGGGCGAAGACAAGCAGGTCTTTGAAAAAGACATGCTGTTTGCCACTTTGGATACGAGTATTCGGCAACTGACCTTCCCTGATAACAAGCAATTGTTACTCAGCGATACGGTCGGGTTTATCAGCGACTTGCCGCATAACTTGATCAACGCCTTTCGCTCGACGCTGGCAGAAGCCGCTAACGCGGACCTGTTGATTCAAGTTATCGACTACTCTGACCCGCATTACAAGGAAATGATGGCAACGACCGATAAGACTTTGAAAGAAATCGGCGTCAATGATATTCCGATGATCTACGCCTACAACAAGGCTGATTTGACGGAAGCCAACTATCCTAATCAACAAGATGATCAATTGATCTACGCGGCCAGAGATGAAAAGTCACTACAAGTTCTGACTCAAATGATGAAGGACAAGGTCTTCAAAGGTTATGTCACGACGACGCTCCTCATCCCATTTAGCGATGGCGACGTGGTTGCTTATTTAAACGACAACGCTAACATCCTGAAGACGGATTACGTGGCCGACGGAACCCAGCTAGAAGTTGAACTTAACAGTGTGGATGCCCAACGTTATGAAAAATACGTGGTTACACCCGCTTAAAGATGAATAAACGAAACAGCTCCTGCAGAATTGACTGCGGGAGCTGTTTTTGTTTATCACTAACTTTAAAAAGTTTTTTTCGCCAATAACAACGATACTGGCTGACGGAGCGATTATTGCATGAAGTCTTTTTTCCCGCTCCGGACCGCGGCGCGCCATAGCGAACTTGCCGTCCATAAACTTACAATAACGATTAGCCAGCTCAATGCCGTCAGCGACAACGATTTGACGACCGTCGCCGCAACGATGACCCCGAGAATGCCGCCTAAAATGATGCCAAAGAGACCCCGGTAATCGACCCGGTCGTGACGGATAAAGTTGACGGCTGACGTTGGCATCAATAGCGCGCATGACAACATCATAATTGGAAAAGCCGCAATCGGTGTTAGGCCTAAGAAGTAAACCATCACCATGCACGGCGCGTATAGCCCAACCCCGGCGGACATTAACAGTCCCAAAATAAAGTTACCCACAATACCGATGGCAAGCGGCCAACCGCGTAACGCGGTAGCTTGATTCGCCGCACCTAGTAAGCTGATCCAGCCAAGGAGTTTAGCCGCCATTAGTCCAGCGGTGATGACTAGCGCAATCCCCATAATCAGCTGTATCCGCCGTTGATTTAACTTGGTCATGACCTCGCTACCTAACAGCGCTCCAATGGTTGCCGCCAAGACTAGACTGATCAACGTCCAGGGGTCAACTTTCACCGTCGTCACGAAGAACAACGCCTCAAACGCCGTCGGAATCGCGTGCATTGTGTTCAAGGTCCCCGGCAAACGCCGTTCATCCTTTAAATAGTGACTCGCTTGAAAAATCGCCGTGGAAGTGACAAAGCTGCCGATGCCCAAAGTATCTAAAAAATCCGTCAGCGCGCCAATGCCCATCCCCCAGCCAAAACTACGATCAATAATAGCAACGCCGCGACGCTTGGCACCGTTTAGCAGCAAGCCAAATAAACCGACGCTGGATAACGTCAGAATGACCACGATTGCAATTACCATAATTCTTCCCCACTCTCTAATGCGTACTTGTCAGATTATACTCGCCTTTTGGGGTGGAACAAAATAAATTGCTACTAACACCGCGCGTCAAAATAATAAAAATGTGAATATTTTGTGATTTTTTTATTAATAAAGATAATCGATTATGATATGATAGTTTTTAACTGTGATAATAATTTACTCAGTTACACATTTTTACTTATATTTATAATATTTCGCCTAGTATAAGTATCCTTAGGAGGAACATCGATGTCAGAATCAAAATTTTGTATGAAGTGTGGGAAGAAGATTCCCATAAACGCTACCTTTTGCCCTATTTGTGGTGCAACCCAGGAAACAACGTCCGCCACTGAAGGTCAGAACCAGAACACCGACGCTCCAGAAAAGAACAATCAGCCTAAACGTCCAGAGCGTGACAATATGTGGACCGCACTAAAACTAGGCGTTCAGCAAACCTTTACTTGGTCGCAACGCATTTCTCGCCCGCAATACTGGTGGCTTTACTTAGACTTAGTGTTGATCAGTTTTATTTTAAACATCATGCTTGGTACTAAAATCTATAGCGACCCATTACAAACTGGTATTTTACATACTATCTTGCTTCTTATTTATTCTGCCCTCTCCACATGGATCTCAGTCATGCAATTTACAGCGGGTGTTCGCCGACTCCATGATACCAACCGATCAGCCCACTATTTATGGTTAGCACTTATTCCAATTGTCGGACCAATTTTACTTATTGTTTTCTTATGTCAAAAACCTAAGGAAGCCGGTAAACGTTTCGATCACCTATCAGGTCAATCAAAACCTTGGGTACAAAAATGGTGGACTTGGTGCATTCTAGTGCTAGCCACCGCCGTCTTTGCGGGCGTTATTGGTTTTTCAACTTATACGATGTCCCTTGCCAATTATCCAACGACCACCACTACCAGCTCTGACGATAGTTACGATGACAGCGATGATGATAGTGATGATGAAGATACTGATAGTGAGGACGACGATACCGATACCGATTCTGAATCAAGTTCTGATACCGACAGTATTACTATTGATGATGATAAGATTAACCTTGCTGATCAACAAGCTTACACGACTTCATTTTCTGATAGTAGCTGGGCTGGTTCGACGTTTAAAATCGACAAAGTTACGGTTTACAAAACAGACGGGACTTACACTAACGGTGAGGGTAGCGATAAGCAAGAGTTTAACGGGATCGTAAAAGTCCACATGAGTATTCATGCCGGTCGCGATATTTCAGCATTCCCAACTCAAGCTAAACTCAGCACCAACGATGGCCAACAGGTGGACGCCGATTTCGATAGTGATGACTTTGACGGTGATTTGAACAGTGGCACCAATGCTGATGGTAATTTATACTTTATTTTGCCAAAATTATCCAGTGTTAAAGACCTGACAAGTATCCGTTTGAAATGGGATTCTAGTTACGATACCGATGATTACGACGATGACAATGACTTTAAGACCTTCGACGCAACCATCAATTTAAATTAGTGACAACTTAATTTCCGTTATGGATTCAATCCAATCAAGGTTGACTATCAAACAAAATTAGATAAAACCAAACAATAAATAGGTTCCCCCATCGAGCTACTTAGTCCGATAGGGGAACCTATTTATATTCATTGCCTAAAGATTGAAAAACAAAATGATTACCAATTAATTGATATAGCACCATTAGGATCAATAAAGTTGTTAGGCCTTCCACTTCCGGTCGTCCGTGATTTCATCTGCCGTGGCGACCTCCAGCTATATTATGGGGTATTATCAAACATGACTAATTTGTTTTAAAACAATCTTAGCGTAGCCGGCAGAAGCAGCGGGCCGTGTCGGCAATGTTAGCTGGCGTTTTTTTGCCAGGTTACATTGCGGGACGACTTGAAAGACTCGTCCTTTGAGGCTTTCAAGCGAGGCGGAAGACCGTTCTTTGTCTGTAGCCGACCCCATGGCCCACGGATTCTGCCGGCGAAGCGCCGAAAAACACTGAATTTCTAACGATAATCAGAGCCATTGCCAATCAGAGACTAAATTTTATCGTTAGATATAATTATTTTTATTAAAGGCGAACTAAATCCAATCGCAAGTTGCCTAGCAATTGATTTTATCGAACTTTAAAATAAAATAATTGTCATTAGTTCGTGTTTAAAGCTAAAAAGTGAGTTTTCTAATGTTTTTTTCATTGTCACCCCATAAAATTTCTGCTATGCTTAGAACAATTATCTGTGGTTATTTTGAAACGGGCCGCCCGGCTTATCCGGACGGTCTTCTGAAAGTGAGGACCTCTTTTTCATGCAAGATGCGAAACAAGAAACGACCTTGAACCGGTCCCTCGGCTTCTGGTCAGCATTATCACTCGTTGTCGGTACCGTGATTGGTTCGGGAATTTTCTTTAAACAATCATCAGTACTCGATAGCGCTGGCTCCACCGGCATGGCCCTGCTTGCCTGGTTACTAGGGGGACTCATTACCTTAACGGCCGGCTTGACCATTGCCGAAGTTGGGGCCCAAATGCCGCATACCGGTGGCCTTTACGTTTACATGGAGGAGATCTACGGCAAACTATGGGGCTTTCTGTCCGGCTGGATGCAAGTTGTCGTTTACGGCCCCGCAATCATCGCTTCAATTGCCGCTTACCTCGGCATCCTGTTAGTTGGCTTCTTCAACTTGAACGGGAGCTGGCAGGCACCGTTAGCGATTATCGTCATTGTGTTAATCGGGATTCTAAACATGTTCGAGAACCGCTGGGGCGCTGCCTTTCAAATTGTGACGACCCTCGGAAAGTTACTTCCCATCGCCGCCATCATCATCTTCGGTCTATTCTTCGGTAACCAAGACGCCTTTGGTCAATCCTTACATACCGTTACCCAATCGACCGGAAGTTTCGGGGTCGCCGTGTTAGCCACCCTGTTTGCTTATGACGGCTGGATTCTTGTCGCCAACTTAGGCGGGGAAATCAAGAATCCCCAAAAGATTCTTCCCCAAGCGATTATTCTTGGGATTTCACTCGTTTTAATTGCTTACACGTTAGTTAGTTATGGGATTCTTCATTTTATTCCAGCTGATACGATTCATAAGCTTGGTCAACAGACGACCGTCTATTTCGCCAACGCAGCCTTCGGAACCATCGGCGGTCGGTTACTCAATATCGGGATCATCGTTTCAATGGTGGGCTGTCTAAACGGGAAAATCATGACCTTTCCCCGAATCGTCTACGCCATGGCTGAACGTAACCAGTTACCATTTTCAAAACAATTGAGTTACTTAAATAAAAAATCTCACGAACCGATCATCGCAACTTTGGTCATCTTGGCCTACGCGAGTGTCATGATTCTCTTCTTTAATCCTGACCGGTTATCCGACCTGTGTATCTTCACCGTTTATTGTTTCTACGTGGCGACCTTTATCGGGGTCTTCCGGTTACGTAAACGCAAGCAGGGCATTGAGCGACCATTTTCAACACCTGGCTTCCCAGTCACCCCACTAATTGCCATCTTAGGGGCCCTGTTCGTCATCGTCAGTGAAATTGGTTCCGACCTTCCCGGGGTCCTACTCTCCATGGTTATCGTTGCCATTGGGATTCCCGTTTACTACTGGAAACAACGGCAAAACGCTTAAGCGGATTAAAACAATCTCTGACCATTAATTCTTAAACAAAAAATGAGTTGTGATAAAAATCACAGCTCATTTTTATTGACTATTTTTTTAATCTGCGTCCCCGAGCGTCCCACTTGCCAGCAACGTCACCATGTGTAGCGTCGCGGGATAGTAGCCTTGTTTAACCAAGCCCATATCTAATTCAGGCGCGTACCGCTGACTCAGCTTTTGATCATTTAACACGTAGGCCGCATACGCAACCGGCGCGGTAAAGGCAGCACTATCATATTGTGCTAATAAGTTTCCGCTTAAGTCATGGACCGTTCCTGGCCGCTGACAGTGTCTGAAGAACTTCAGCATCTTGGCCGTAACGTCATAACTGATCCGACTGTGGTTCAACTGATAATCATAGGCCACCCGCCAAGGTACCCGGCAAGCATTGAAGCCGTACTGGTGGTCATACGGTGAATCCACCTGTTTAGGTAAAACCGACCCCACATCCAAGTTGCGGCCTTGGACCGTTACAAAATCCGCCATCAAACCAGTCTCGTATTTTCCACTTAACCGTTGCAACACGGTCTGACTGTTATGAACAACTTGGGTCCACGTACCGTCGTGCGTATACCGCGCGAACTTCCGGAAATAGGCGGTTATCAAATCTGAAGAGCGCACCAGTTCGCTACTCTGTCCGTCTTTTGCCCAGTCACCAACCCGGGGTAGCTTCGTCACCGGATTGATTTCACGTGCCGCAATGGCCTTAAGCAACCGGCGCGCGAGTTTGCCGTAGTCGTGCCGTCCTGGTTTTCCACGCTGAGTCCAATACTCATCCGCTAAGATCAGGGCGTACGCAATGTCTAGGTCCCCGTCGGTTGCACTAGTCTTCTCTGAAGCCGTGCTGACCATCCGTTTGCCGACCTGCTGCTGACGCCAGGCCATTAGCGGGTTATCGCTGGAAATGCGGTGATCCATATAATACTGCGTTAACTGGTCAAACGTCTTTTGACTCCCAAACCCTTGTCTGGCTGACATAATCGCAATCAACATCCCGTATCCCTGTGCTTCGGATAACGTCTGCTTCTTGTTCTTATCTTCATTCGTAACGACAAACTTCGCGTTCGAATCCCCATATAAGTAGGTGCCTTTCCAGACACGGTAATGCTTCGCGACCATTGGTTTATTGACCTTAATCGTCGCCGTTGGTCGTTGGGTCACGTAGATTCCGACCCCCAACGCAAAAGCGGCGATGATACTCAGTCCACCAACTAAAAATTGCCAATGTCGTTTCAACTCTTTTTCCCCCGTTAAAAGCGTTCCGTCTTATACCATTTGGTTTGGCGTTTGCCAGTGACCTTATCCCTTAACATCTCTAATAACGCGACGATTGAAACTACAATAAACAGCTGAGCATAGGTAAAGTAAGCCATCACCGTATGCACAAAATTAGTGACCGTTGCCTGACCGTAATCACTGGCCAAGGCAATGTTCATTTGTAACAAATACAGGTAAAACATCAACAACCAATTGATTCCAAACACGATAGCGAGTGGCGTCTCCAAAGAAACGAGCGGGTTGAGCTGCGGCCACCAGATACTAGCAAACGCTAAGACCGTGTTCGTCACAAACAAAATGTTCGAAACGATGATGGCGACGCTAAACCACAAGTAGACGCAGACGTAATACAAGATTTCCAACTTGACCCGCCACGGCGTACGGTCAAATAAGTAGCGTAAGTTGCTAAAAATCACTTCGTAGTTCCCACGGGCCCAACGTTTACGCTGATGGTAGTAGGTAAACAGGGTCTCGGGCTCCTGTTGAAAAGCCTCGGAACGATGGGCCAGCGCAATCAGTTTGCCCGACCGCATTAACCGAAATGACAACGCCGTGTCTTCGGTGAGGGCCCCGTTATTCCATCCCCCCAGCTCACGCACGACCTGCGTTTTGATAATAAAGTTCGTACCCGGAATTCGGCCAATCTTAAACAGTTGCCACATCCCAGTATGTTGAATGCGTTGCGTATTCACGATTTCTAAGTGAATGCACCGCGTCAAAAAGTTCTGCTGATAGTTCCGAGTCTTGTTGCGGCCAAATACCGCCGCGTAGCGTTCAGGATCTTCTAAACCTTTCTGGATTAAGAAGTAGAGCGCGTTGACTTCTGGCGCCGCATCCGCATCGTACACGCACAAGTATTCGCCGGTCGCAATCTTCAAGGCGTCGTTTAAGACCCCGGCCTTGCCCCCCGTCCCCGTTCGTTCAATGACTTGGAGGTTCCGCCCCGCAAATTCCGGTGTTGCCTTTAGCTTGCGAACCTGCGCCGCGGTCTGATCCTGACAATTATCCGCGTAAACGAGGACTTCGACCCGTTTTGCCGGATAGTTTAAGTTAAGAATGGCGCGAACCGTTGCCTGAATCACCAAGGCTTCGTTGTGGGCTGGAACAACGATCGTCACGCTGGGCGTCCGTTTTAGCGGCACCAACGTGGCCGAGTTATTCTGCTTCAGTTGCTTAAAAATAAACCAAACACCGCCAATTAACGTCATCACGGTCACCGTCACGGATAACCAAATTGAGAGAATCGCAATGATGTATAACGTATTAATCACGGCGGCAATCCTCCTTGTTGAACCGGTGGACGGTCAACCTAAAAATGCGCCACCAACATAGCCCGAGGGTAATCACCGTCAAAGCTAAGAGAACTGTCACAATCGTACACATGGGCATGACCCACAGGCAGTTTTCTAATTCCATATTCATTCGTTATTTCTCCTATAAATACTCTCTGGCAATATCAGTTTCCGCATTCCGTTCCAGTTGTGCCAACGCTTTGGTGGCGTTACATTCCCGCACCATGTGCTGCGTCGAATAGGTGACCTGGCCGACCCGCAAAATTAACGCGTTGCTCTCCAAGCCAATGCCTCCCGCAACTTGGGCAATATTTTTCTTAAACTTATGCCGGATCGTTGGCGCCTTAGCGCGGCTGAGCATCGGTGACAAGATAATAAACTTACCAGCACCCAAGTAGTACAACTGGTCTTCCGCGTAGAGCAAGCCATCCAAGTGCTTCGCCGTTGACCGCAGTAACGCGTTAAACTGCTGGCTTCCTAAGAAGTTAACGACGTTTTCTAAGAAATCAATTTTGACCATCGTTAGCGTAAAACGGTAATTTTGTTCATGGTGCCAGACTAACTTCATTTCCCGTTTAATCGCATTATTTAGCGCGTGTTTATTTTGCGCACCGGTAATGAGTTCCAAGTCCGGTTTGGCACGTTCAAGATCACTCAACGTTGCCGCTAACGCCTTCCGTTTTAATAAATGGTGGTCTAACAGGAACGTTAAGTAGGTCGTTAAGGGCGTAATTGTTAATAACGCGATTGCGGCCCAAAAATACATTTCTCGGGTATAGGGCATGACCAGCATTAAACCGCCGGCACTCATCCCAACAAACGACAGCATACCGCCCAAGATAATGTAAGTTGACCGTCCTAACAGCAGCCCGACGCCAAAGGTTCCCGCGACGACCATGAAGTTAAGCCAAGACCCATTGATGACACTAAAATACAGTAACGTGTATTGATACGCCAAAATAGCGAGTATCCCCATAAAAACAACGTTGTCGATCATTTGATGCTTCATATTGTAAATCCCCCATAGTGATGATTAGCTTTCCTAACGAAGCTTGCGTAAACTCAAGTAATACAAGCCGCCGACCAAGCCGGCACCGCCAATAATATTGCCTAAATAGACTGGAATGATGTTGGTCACGAACTGCCCCCAGGTCGCGCCGCCCTCAAAAATCGCTGCTGGAATCAAAAAGCAATTGGCAATACTATGTTGAAACCCAATGGCAACGAAGGCCATGATCGGCAACCAGATGCCGAGCATCTTACCGGCGCCGTCCTTAGCTGCCATTGCCAGCCAAACGGAAATTCCGACCAGCCAGTTACAGCCGACCCCCGAAACGAGGCTCGCCCAAAACGGCATGGTAATTTTTGATTGCGCCATGGCAATCACCGTCGCTTGGACGGGTTGCGCGTGGGTTAGCCCCGTCACGTGGCCTAAAAAGAACGCCACGCACGTCGCCCCAATAAAATTCATGATTGTAATTTCTAATAAGTTCACTAAAAAATCACGCCAGCTGACCTTATGATCATAAGCCGATAAACTGACCACCATCATGTTGCCAGTCACCAACTCCCCGCCCATGAGCAGAATCACAATGAGACCTAACGGGAAGACCCCCGCACCGAGGACCGGCGCAAAACTCGCCCAGACTTTCGGCACGGCGGCCACCACCCGAACATCAGCGAGAAAGCCGAGCGCAATCAGCGCCCCACCAAAGAATCCTAGAATTAACTTAGCACCTAACGCTAACTTAACTTTCGCTTGTCCCTTATCAATTGCCTGTGTGATCACTTCATCTGAACTAAACACCGACTTCCGCCTCCTTTTAATCTTACTGTCGCTTGTTACGGATATTATACTGGATAATTCACTTTATTTTATTAAAAAAATAACATTTGTTAAAAAAATCACAAAATAACGTAAAAAAAGGATCTGACATTTTCTGTCAGACCCTTATTCTTACGCTAATTTTTTGTCTAAGATTCGTGATAACACGGATAACGCGTAACAAATGGCGAAGTACATCAACGCAATCATAATAAACATTGGGATGATGTAGGCCGTATTTTGCCCGTAAATAATTTGCGCATGATTTAACAATTCCGGCAAAACAATGATGGTTGCCAGCGATGTATCTTTAATTAATGAGATAAATTGACTCACAATCGTTGGAATCGTCTTCTTGATGGCTTGGGGGAAAATGATGTGCCACAACGCTTGAACGTAAGTCATCCCGTTGGCACGCGCCCCTTCCATCTGACCGTAATCAACGGCCAAGATCCCGGAACGAACGATTTCTGCAAGCATGGCCGATTCAAAAATCGTCATGGCGAGGATTGTTGCGAACAAGATTCCCGGTTTAAAGCCCAAGTGCGGTAATCCAAAGTACGTAAAGAAGATGATCAAAATCAACGGTAAGTTGCGGACCATGTCGACAACAAAACCGACGACCGCGGATAAATACTTAATTTTAACGTAGCGTAACACGCCGAGAATTGACCCGATAATAAAGCTAGCAATGATGGAGACCACGGAAACTTCCACGGTCACCCAGAGGCCTTCGAGCAAAAAACGGATGTTAACCCACGAATAGGCTTGGATAAAATTTTGCATACTGAATGCCCCCTTTAATTTGCCAGCCGTTTTTCAAGGTGCCGCATGTAATAGCTCAGCGGCAGCGTAATAACGAGGTAAAAGACCCCAACGACCATGTAACTGTTGATCGTATCAAGTGACAGTGACGCAATCGAGTTGGCTTGATACATCAGATCAAAGCCAGCAACGAACGCGAGCACCGACGAGTTCTTAACCAAATTAATGAACTGATTTCCTAGCGGCGGAATGATAATTTTGAAAGCTTGTGGCAACACGATTTTACTCATGGCTTGCCAGTACGTCATCCCGTTCGCCCGGGCACCTTCCATCTGTCCCGGATCAACCGACTGAATCCCCGCACGGACCGTTTCAGCGATAAACGATGACGTGTAGATAGTTAACCCAATCGTCCCGGCCGTAAAGCCGTCGATCTTAGCGACGTACAGTGGAATAATCACGTAAAAAAACATCGCAATCACTAACAACGGAATGTTCCGGAATATTTCAATGTAAACCCGGCCGATGACGCGCATCGCCTTATTCGGCAACACTTCAAAAATGGCAAACATCGTTCCGATGATGGTACTAAAGACCAGTGCAATGACACTGGACAACAACGTATAGCCGATTCCTTGAACCAGCTCAGACCAGTAATGCGTTACGATATAGATCATTAGCGCGCCGCCTCCTTATAATCAAAGCCGGGCACGTTGCCAAACCACTTATTTAAGATGCGGTTATAAGTGCCGTCCGCTTCAATTTCTTTTAGGGCCTTATTCACTTCCGCTTTAAAGTCCCCTTGTCCTTTATTGATTGCAATTCCGTAAGGTTCCTTCGTAAAGGCACCCCCGACAACTTGGTACCCGGGGTTTTGCGTCGCCATCCCGTAAAGGATCCCGTTATCCGTCGTCAACGCAGCGCCTTGACCGGATTTCAACGCCGTCATGGCCTGCGCATAGTCGGATAGTTCCAACACCCGGGCTTTAGGTGCAAACTTCTTAATGTTAGCCACCGAGTTGGCCCCGGTCACCCCGAGAACTTTAGTGCCAGGTTTGTTCAGATCTTTCACAGATTTGATATTGCTCCCTTCCTTAACCAGTAAGGACTGGCCCGCGTCAAAGTACGATTGCGAGAAATCAACCTGCTTTTCACGTTCGGGGGTGATCGTCATCGTCGCAATGATCGCGTCGATGTTCCCATTTTTCAACAACGGAATTCGGGTTTGACTAGTTACTTGGACAAACTTAGCGTGCCCGTTCTTCCCTAAAACGCGTTTAGTCACCGCCTTAGCAATGTCCACGTCAAATCCCTTAACTTGGTTATCCTTCACGTCCATCAAGCCAAACAGTTTAGTATCGGCTTTGACGCCCCAAGTAATCGTATTGCTCGTCCGGTCGTTTTGTAAAACGTCTTGTTGGGATAACGACTTACGGGAACCGCACGCCGTCAGTACAATCACCAACAAGCTAAGTATCCCGAGCGCACTCGTTATTCGTTTCAACTTTTTCATTCATATGCCTCCCCGCTTACTTAGTGTGCGATGATTTTGCTCAAGAATTGGCGGGCCCGTTCATTAGCCGGTTGCCCATCGAAGAAGGTTTCCTTGGCATCATCTTCCAAGATTTCGCCATCTGCCATGAAGATCACGCGGTCAGCCACTTCGCGGGCAAAGCCCATTTCGTGGGTCACGACAAGCATGGTCATACTGGAATCTTCGGCGACTGACTTCATCACGTTTAACACGTCGTCAATCATTTCAGGATCAAGCGCCGACGTTGGTTCGTCGAATAACAGACACTTGGGCTTCATCGCAAGTGACCGCGCGATGGCGATCCGTTGTGACTGTCCACCTGAAAGTTGGCTCGGTAAATTATTCGCTTTATCAGCCAACCCGACGCTGTCTAATAGCGCCATCGCCAATTTTTTATTTTCAGCTTCCGGCCGTTTTAACACCAACCGGGGGGCAATCATAATATTTTCTAATACCGTTTTATTAGCGTATAAATTAAAATGTTGAAAAACCATCCCGACATTTTTCCGAATCTTGTTCATATCGGTCTTCCGGTCCGCCAAGTCAAATCCATTGACTAACAACTGCCCGGACTGAACCCGTTCCAAACCGTTAACGGTTCGAATCAAGGTACTCTTACCAGAACCAGAGGGGCCGATCAAAACAACTTTTTCACCCTCGTTGATTGTTAAGTTAATGTTCTTAAGGGCGTGAAAATCACCGTAATACTTTTCCACGTTGTGAAATTCGATCATTGACATCGTTGTCACCTTCGCTTTCTCTATCAGTCTTTTGACTGACGGACAAGAATAATCGCATTAATATCAAAAGTTAAATAAACCTTATCCTTCGTTAATGCTATTTAAATAGTTTAATACATAATTAGTAAATCTGTCAAAAAGCATACTTTTATTGTTCGCTATAGCCAAAATAGTGGTATAGTTTCCAAACTATTTCAGTTAAAATAACTCATTTTTCGTTTTTATTCTGAATAGCAGGTCTTTTTCAACGTAGATTGTTCGGAATTTAGGCCAAAAAAGCGACTACAAAATTTTTAAATTTTGTAGTCGCTTACTAAAAATTTTATTTTAAGATTCCGCCATCATGACAACGCCCACCATTATCATGCAGCTTTATTTCTGCTTTGATTTTTCATAAATGATAACGCCAATATAGCCAACCAGCATTAACATTAAAACGCCCCACAATGCATACGCGGTCATATCCACGAGGACTGGGCGCGCAAACCACACGACGGCTAACCCTAATTTAATTGGTAACATGTTAATCCCTGCTTTCTTGATGTTTAACGTTAGTCTAACCGTTTGTGACGCCGCCTAAAAGCACCGCTAACTTAGCATTTTCTGAAAAATTCTCATTTTAGTCATTTAACTAATTATTAACCCTTTAATCCCAGTTTCTTTACTTTTAATGGTTAAACTGCAGTTAATGATCATGACTAATAATAGAAAAATATTTTAGGAGGTCCGCGTATGTTACTCGATCAAAAAACAACGATGACTAACATAATTGCCGCTCAAATTTTTAAAGTGTTCTATCCCTTTGTCATCGCACGAACTGAAAATGGGACCTATCTTCAATTAAAACTATCTGCTAGTGAACAGTGTGATCCCCTATTTTGGGACGAACTCCGCAGTATTTTACAAGCTAAGTTCTGGGTCCCCGTCGGCCGGCACTACCACCAGTTGCTAGACAACGGCTGGTTAGCCCCAACCCCCATTTCATAAATTCGATTATAAACATTACTAAAAAGCGCATCCCTAAATTTTAGGAATGCGCTTTTTGTGCCCACAATCGAAATTATTTAATGACTAACTAAAGTTTAAAAAAACTAAAATTACTATTTAACACCATAACAGTAGCGGTAGCTATACTTAAATTATCCGCTCCGTTGGGTAGCCTAAGTGTGCTATGGGGGACGGTCCCAGCCAAAGGACGGTCTGCTCCCTCAATTCCAAGCCGATAACCCACGTCTTTGAATTGCCCCGCAAGATTGGCGCAAAATTCACTCGCCAATCTTGCCGACACAGCACACCAAGGCTACCCAACTGCGCTCAAAACAGTCTTACTATTGTTATTACTATCGGATGATCGGAGGTTACCACTGATGGCATCGGTCGTGAAGGTGGTCTTTGACCGGTGAATTTCCGGCCTTAGACCACGGACGATTCGGGACAATTGTATTTTTTGCAATTGTTCCGAGCGAGGGGCAAGACCGCTCCTCAGGCTTGACCCGGTCCCACGACCGCATGTCATCAATGGCAACCGGATTAGCTTATAAGTGTTTATATTGATCTAGATACCGATACAACAGTAATTAATCCCTAATTTTAGCTTTCAATCTTAAAAAGCGTGATCGGTTGGTTGACCCTTCAAAATGGCGAGAACGTCATTCAGGCTGATGTCGACCATGTTCTTAACGGCTAAGTTCGTGTAAAACCCAACGTGTGGCGTAATCATGACGTTTGGCATCTGCATGAGTTGTGCAACATTAGTGTCTTGTAGTACTTCACCTTGGTGGTTCTGGTTGAATAACGCGGCTTCACCTTCAACGGTATCCAAGGCCGCCCCGGCGATTTCTCCCGCCTTCAAAGCATCAACTAAGTCCCCCGTTACAATAACGGGCCCACGGGACGCGTTGATAATGAAAGCATCGTTTTTCATCAACTTTAAAGCTGCGGCATCGATCAACCCTTTTGACGTTTCGTTGAGGTCCACGTGTAAGTCAACCACGTCAGCTTGCTTCAACAAGTCTTCCTTCGTCTCAACGTAAGTCAAAACATCTTCTAGTTCTGGGTGGCGCACAACGTCGTAGGCGATCACTTTAGCGCCTAACCCGTGGAATAACCGGGCCGCGGTCCCACCAATCCGGCCAGCACCGATAATTCCGACCGTTAAGGAACGAATTTCACGGGCTTGTAAGCCGGCCCACTGGAAGTTTTGTTGGCCCAGACGGCTGTCAAAGAGTTCCAAGTTACGAATCAAACGCATCGTTTGCGCCACTGACATTTCAGCGACTGAGTTTGGTGAGTAAGCTGGGACGTTCGTTACCGTTAAGCCGGCCTTCTTAGCAGCGGGAATATCAATCGTATCCACCCCGGCCGTCCGACTCGTCAGCTGTTTGAGGCCCATATCGGCGAGCTTTTGGTAAACGCTAGGATCGTCACCAATCGCACTCCGTTGCTGAATAACGACCCCGTCGTAACCCTTCACGAGTTCCGCCGTATCGGGATGGAATTCTAAATCATTGGTATCAACTTGAACGTGGTTACTTTCAGCCCACGCCTTAATCGCTGCTTCTTCATCGTCACGAACACTGAACATTAAAATTTTCATACTTATTTTTCCTCCGCTGCTTTCTTACCGACGTATTCACCAATGCGTTCGACCGCCGTCTTCAAATTGTCCATTGAAGCCGCGTAGCTAATCCGCACGTAGCCTTCCCCGCCAGGACCAAATGAGCTTCCTGGAATTAAGGCAACCCGGGCTTCGTGCGCTAACTCACGGCAGAAGGCCATACTATCTTGTGGCAAGCCCGCTGGGATTTTACTGAACAGGTAGAAGGCCCCTTCTGGTTTGGCGGATTCGAACCCGAGCTTATTTAACGCGTCGTATAAGTAGTCGCGCCGTGCCTGGTATTCCTTCTTCATTGTTTGTGCGTCATCCATCCCGTTGCTCAATGCTTCAGCGGCTGCGGCTTGCGCATTTGTCGTCGTCGACGTAACCGTGAATTGATGGATTTTACCGAGTTGCGCCGTAATGGCCTTTGGCGCGCACATGATTCCGATACGCCAGCCGGTCATCGCATGGGACTTCGACACCCCGTTGAGTAAAATGGTTTGTTCTGGTAAGTAGCGCGCAATCGATACGTGGGTCGCACCGTACGTCAATTCACTGTAAATTTCGTCAGATAAAACGAAGATTGGTTTGTCTGCCAACACGGCGGCTAACGCCTTTAAGTCATCCTCACGGTAAGTGACCCCAGTTGGATTGGATGGGAAGTTCAAAACAACCGCCTTTGTCTTAGGATGGGCCGCTAACGTTTCCTTCAACATTTCTGGTGAAAGCACGAACCCATTTTTGGACGTATCCATGAAGACTGGCGTTGCGCCGTTTAACTTCGCAATCGCAATGTAGAGTGGAAAAATTGGGGTTGGAATCAAGACTTCGTCGCCGGGGTTCAAAATCGAACTCAGTGCGGTGTAGATCCCACCAGTGGCACCAGCGGTAATAATGACTTCACTAGCTGGATCGTAATGGACATCGTACTTCTTAGCTAAGAAATTAGCCGCCGCTTCGCGTAATGCCGGCGTCCCGTTTGATGGAGCGTAGTGGCTTTCGTTGTTTTCGATACTCTTAATAGCCGCTTGCTTCACGTGTTCTGGCGTATTGAAGTCAGGTTCGCCAAGGGTTAACCGAACAATTCCCGGAATATTGGCGATTTCCGCGTTAAAAGCTAAAATATCGGATGGCTGGATGGCCGCGATTTCATGATTCATATTTTGAACTAATGCTTCTGGACTAATTGACATATTGGTTCCTCCCGTTTATTTAAAAGTTGGTGCGAGCGTCACGTGGGTGGCATTCGGTTACGTCAAAAAAGACGCACCCTTTGAAAATTCAAAGGGTGCGCCACCAAAAAACACTTATTTAGCCACCCTTGGAATTTTCAAACATCCATGGGCGCCGTTTAATCACAAAAAGCTTTTGGCAACCGCATCGATGCAAACATCGAGTCCGTGTTTGCACCTAAGCAGCGGGCACAAACACTAGCGAAAATACCAAAAGTAAAAGCTAGTTGAATTTTTTATGTGACTTAACGGTAATGACATATCATTAGCTCCTCATCAATTGTTAATCTAACTATAACCATTCAAAGAATCTCTGTCAACAGGTAATTTGCTATACTAGAGACAGATGACTTTGAAGGGATGATGCATTTTGACTTACCAAGCACTGATGTTTGATATTGACGGCACCTTGACCAACAGTCTACCAGCGTACACGCGGGTCATGCGCCAAGTTTTGAAAGAATACGGACTTAGCTTCAACGAAGAACAAGCCCAGCGGACCTTTCCCATGGCCGCTGAACAAGCCATGGCAGACCTCGGCGTCGCCGCTGACGAGTTTGACCATTTCCAAGCTCGTTACGAAGCCGTTATGGCCGATCATTTTCAGGATATTCAACTCTATCCTGGAATTGAACGCCTGATTACTACGTTACCAGCAACCGTCAAACTCGGAATTGTGACGTCACAACGACGCAACGAAATGGAAGCTGGCATGCAACCCCACCAAGCGATGATGGCGAAGATGGCCGTCACGATTGGGGCCGATGACACACCTAAACGAAAACCCGACCCGCTACCCCTACTGACCGCGTTAGAACGCGTCCACGTCGCCCCCGAAAATGCTTTATTCATTGGGGATTCGCTTAGTGACGAACAGACGGCCAAGGCAGCCAACGTCGACTTCGGCTTAGCCGTTTGGGGGATGGACCCCAACGCCGACCATCAACAAGTCGCCCACCGCTTTGACCATCCTGACGATATCGGTCGATTATTTAAAAATTAAATTCAGATGATAAAAAATGCAGCGCAGAAATTTCAAAATTTCTGCGCTGCATTTTTTTACGCCAACTAATTTAGGGCCATCCCAGGCGGTCCATAAAATGTCGGCGTGATCTAGCATCTTATGTAATCGCGGTAAAACAAAAAGAAGCCATGACAACTAGTATCACAGCTTTCTTGCTTAATAACATCTATTTTAGCTTTCACGATCCTCGTACGCCACTTGGGCCGTCACTTGATAATCGCCCGCCTGTTCGATGGTCGAATTGCGCCCCGCAATTTTTTCCATCCCACCGGTAATTACCGTTGACGCCAAGTACAACTTGTAATCTTCATGGGCATCGTGGACGTCGGTCAATCCAACCCGTTTAATGTGTCCAACGGGCTTTTGATCCATCTGGTTAATCCCCGCATAGATCACTAAGTGGTGGTTTTCCAATTTCAATTGTGAAAACGGAATCTGGATGCCTTGTCCAATTGCGTAGACCGAGTCACCCGTTGCCTGTGCCTGTTGCATGATTTCTTTATCGCTTAAACCACCGTAATCCAACCGGACAATATTGGCTGCTTGTAGCTGGTCAACGATTTGATGAACGTTATCCTGTTCCGCGCGCGACGTTTTGACGGTTGCTGGTAACAACTCTTGACCATCAAAAATCCCGTTGGCTGGAATATACGGTTGTTGCTGATTTTGTTGCCCGTTTTTCTCCGCTGCCAGCGCCTCTTTAGGTTTGCCACCTAGTAACTTCTCAATTTTCGGTGATAAATCGTACTTAGCCGTCTTATTGGTAAAGTAATAGAGCACGTTTAACACGATGAAGTAAATCAGCACCAAAAAGACCAGCATGTAAACCAGGCCACGTAACCAAGCCCCGTTTTGCATCAAACGAATCGCCACGTAACCCAAGTAAAGGTTCCCGGCAATCCCAATCGCAATGTAAATCTGGTTCTTGATTTTAAGGTTAACGTTCACGTAACCTAGCGCGTGGTTGATCATATCTAAAATACTAAACATTCACTATTCGCCCCCGTCGCTAGTCGTATCGTCCGCAGATTCCGTCGTTGTTGCAGAACTAGACTGCGTCGTACTTGATGATTCTGATGAATTATCGTCATCATTATTAGCTGAGCTACTGTGTGCCTTGGACGAGCTGCTATGGGTCGTTGTTTGACTGGAACTAGCCGCCGAGCTACTGCTTTCATCCGTCGTTGAACTGCTATCACTTTGCGATTCACTACTTGAGCTTGAACTTTGATTATCGCTGGATGAATCACTGCTAGATTTGTCCGATGAGCTTTTATCGCTAGAACTATTATCGTCAGGTTTATTTTTATCGCTACTATCAGAAGACGATGTGACAACGCGACTAGTAGTACTTGCCGCCGCACCGTTCACCGTATGAGTCGTTTTATTGACCACCACGTTTGTGGCACCAAGTGCTAATACAATTGATACGATTGCAAATGGTGAAATAAAGGGAGGTGTTCGATATGCCATCAATGTCATTCCTTTCTAATTATGCCGTTTGTTATCTCAAATAATAATTAAACCATGGACTGGCCAAGAATGCACTCATTCCGCCACAAATTAATAAACTCTTTACGATAATCCACCTCTAGCTATTAATTACCGATATTTTAGTCAAAATTCATTTCTAAATTAGCCGCTCCGTCTGGAAGCCTTGGTGCGCTATGGGGGATGGTCGCAGCCATAGTACGGTCTGCAACCTCGATTCAAAGTCGATAACCCACGTCTTTGAATCGCCCCACAAGATTAGCGTAAAATTCACTCGCTAATCTTGCCGACACAGCACACCAAAGCTTCCCGACTCCGCTAAAACAGCTTTACGATTGCTATTACTGTCGGATTATCTGAGGTTGGCACTGATGGCATCGGTCGTGAAGATGGCATTTGACCGGTGATTTTTCCGGTCTTAGGCCATGGACGGTCCGGGACAATTGCGCCTTTTGCAATCGTTCCGGGCGAGAGGCTAGACCGCTCCCCAGGCTAGCCCCGGTCCCACGACCGCATACCATCAGTGCCAACCGGAATAGATCCCAAGTTACAACTTCTTATTAGTTGAAATGTTAATATTATAATTCTGATTCTTAATATTACGTCCTATCAAAAAAAATGACACCACTTATCCAAATCGGATTCGTCGTGTCACTTTTATTACCGCATATTTTCCTGGGTATCAATATTGGGGTCCGTCACGTGGCTCAGTGACGACACCCTGCGAATTAACTTCTCAATTAAAAATAGGGCCGGCGTCTGCGTCGTCACGTTAGCGCCCGCCACATTTTGGACCGTCGCAAAGTAAGTCAAATTATGCTGGGCCATTTTTGCCACCGTCGAATTAGCATTGTTGGTAATCGCAATTACCGGAACGTCATGCTTAATAAATTCCGCCATGTACTGAATCACCAGCCGATTCTCACCGGATACCGAGCAAACGACCAGACACATTTCCCGCGCAACGCTAGGATTCAAATTAATAATGGGCTGATTCAGCGGGTCGTTGATGGCCACCGCCATATTCACTAACCCAGAATAGGTCAACGCCCCAAACTCCGCCAAGAGCCGGGACGTCCCGCATCCAAACCAGAGCACTTGTTTTCGGTTAAACAGCAGCTCCGCAGCCTGGTCAATTTTCCGTAAGTTATCGGTCGCGTCCGTTTCCATAATTGAGCGCACGATTTCCCCACTATCCAAATCAGTTGGATAAGCGTTGCGGGCCGCCTGATTATCTAAATATAATCGTAGCCGGGTCTTGAACTCCGCCCAACCAGAACAGTCAAACTTTTGACAGAATCGTTGAATACTAGCCGTACTACAATACGTCGTTCCCGCTAAATCACGGATTCGCATGTAAATCACCGTGTTCATATTCTTCACAATGGCACGGTAAATAATCATATCGGTTTCCGTTAAATCCGGCGTGTGATCCAAGAAAAGCATACGCTACCCCCTACTATGATCAACCAAACTAGCTGAACACCACCTTCATCCCCAAGTGTCAGCTCCCAACAGTTCTCGTTAACCATATTTTAGCGGGTTTATGGGCCCAGTGGCAAGTCATAATTGAAACCGGTTTACACTTTCATCGTTAAAAGCTCGCGCTCTAAAAATGCGGCCACGCCGTCGTGCCGATAATCTAAGGTTTGATAATTAGCCGCCCGCTGCACACAATAAGCGGCATTGCCCATTGCAACGCTGTATTTAATGCCGGCAAACATGCTTAAATCATTTTCACCGTCACCAATTGCGACCGTGTGCTGGGCATCAACCCCCGTTAGTTCCTGAAGCTGCGCAATCGCCCCCCCCTTGCTGACCCAATTAGGAATCAATTCGATGTTAGTGACGTTAGAAGTCGACAGTTTTAACATGGAGCCTAAATTATTGTAAAGTTGGTGCCGCAACATGGGCAACCGCTCTGGGTGCTGCGTGTCCACGACGATGCCGTTCGCTACTGGCCGGTCCAACGCATGGTCCAGCGGCGTTAACTGGTGGTAGTCAGCCAGGTTGGGACTGTGCACGCGTTGAAAGCCATCCCCACTCAAGTATTCTGGCTTGGTCAGCGTGTAATAGACCTGCCGTTGCCCGAATAAAAAGAGTGAAAAATTCAAGCGGTAACTCAGTTCGACTAATTTAAAAACGACCTGATTGCTCAGCCCGTGCATCTCAATGTCCCCGTCCGTGTCGATAACCGCGCCGTTTGAAGCCACGACCCCAATGCGCGGATCAATATCTTCCGCGATGACGTTTGCCGCGTACCACATCCGACCGCTAACTAAATACACGTGGGCACCCGCGTCGAGTACCATTTTTAACGCCTGACGATTCCGTGAAGAGACAACTAAATCGGCGCCAACCAGCGTGCCATCGATATCCAGACAGATCAAATAGTCTGCCAATGCTTTCTTTTTCCCCAATAAGTCCACAACTGTCTTCCTCCGATTATCCATATTCGTGTAAACGGTACCACGAATGACGTGAACACAGAACAAACGCGTCACAATTCGGCTAACTTGAAACAAGTATCATTTGTGATACATCTTGTACCATTCGACAAAATTCCTTCAATTTTTTAGCTTTAATCACACCCGCAAAAAAACCTGCGACCACGGTCACAGGCTTTTTAATGATGCAACTAAGTTTTAGACAACGGCTTCCTGAGCGGTGTTTTTCTTTGTCCGCCGAATTTCCATTGCGGTACTCATATAAACAAACGGCGCATAAATCAGAATCGAAACCAGAATGTTAATGGCGGCAATCACGCCACCTTGCCAACTAGCCGTCGCAATCACGGCGCCGATAATTGGCGGTGTGACCCAAGGCGGCATATTGGAACACGCCGGCATGAAGCCACTGACCGTCGCAAAGTAAGCAATGCTTACACTGACCATCGGCGACAAGATGTACGGCACGAACAGCATTGGATTCAAGACTAACGGTAATCCAAAGGCAAGGGGTTCATTGATATTAAAGATTCCCGGTGCCGCGGCAAGCGAAGCAACCGACATGTAAGGTTTGTTGCGGCGACCGATGATAAAAATCGCAATGATTAACCCAATCGTCACCCCGGTCCCACCAAGGTTAACGAACGAATCCATAAAGGGTTTGTTGACGATGTATGGAATTGGCTTACCATCCTTCAACGCCGCGGCGTTGGCTTGAATGGCCGGCGCGTTGATCGTCTGCATGAACGGTTCGATCATGTTGGCGCCGTGAAGCCCAAAGAACCAGAGGAATGGTGTAATAAACGCTAACAACAGCGCGGTTGGATACGTGTTCGCCATCCCCATGAATGGTTGTTGAACCGCTTTGTAGAAGGCGGTCACCACGTTTTCAATGTGCATTGCGTTGAGTAACATTGTCGCAAAACCGAAAATTGTAATGGTAAGAATAGCTGGTAACAACGCGGCAAATGAACGCGCAACGGCAGGTGGCACCCCGTCTGGCATCTTTATCTCGAACTTATCAACGTTGGATAAGCGCCGGAAGATTTCAGCTGAGAGGAGCCCAACGATCAAGGCAACGAATAACCCAGCCGAGTCCATGCCCTTGGCGCCCCCTACGGCGAAGAAGCTTCCTAAGGAAATAATCCCCGCGGAAATTCCGTCGACCTTATACGAAGTGGCTAAATTGTAGGCGACTAAGAACGCGATAAATAGGGATAACACGGCGAACGTTCCGTTCCAAATGTTACCGCCAAGTAGCGTCCAGACGTAGGATCCGCCGACCTTTTCACTGAAGATGCCATTCATAAAGTCTTGGAAGCCCGGAATTGGTAAGTTATTGATCAATACGGCAAAGGCACCCAGAATCATCAGTGGCATGGTGTACGCAAAGGCGTCCCGCACGGCCACTAAATGGCGCTGGTTACCAATCTTACTAGCAACTGGTAAAAAATACTTCTCCATAAAAGCAATAAAGTGTTTCATTTTTTGTACCTCCTTTTCTTAAATCTCGCTTGCACAGTATTTATACCATGTTAGCGTTTTCATTCTCAACGATACTTGTGACACATTCCCGTGTCAGTCGTTAACCGGAAATTTTGATACTAAAAAACAAAATCTCTCTCAGAAATAGTGGCTCTAGAATATTGGGTGTTGATGGAAATCCATCAACACCCAGTTTTTGTGTAAAATAAAAGGACAACTTCCCCCAATGCACCACCCGTACCGACCAAAGTAAAAGTAAAGGCAAGTGAGAAAAGATGTCCCAAAATCATTTTATCGAAGATACTCTTCAAATTAAAGACCCAAATATTATTTGTACTGATATTGATAGTAGTAATCCAAGCAAACAGGTCATTCACGCTAAACTGACCTATCCTTTAAAGAACTGCCCACTTTGTGGCCAGCCCGAAGTAGTACGTTTTGGGACTAATCTAATTAATGTCAGAATGCCCCCAGTCAAAGAACGACCAATTATTTTAAAATTGCGTAAGCAACGTTATCGGTGTAAATCCTGTAAGCATACTTTTAGCGCACAAACATCATTAGTTAAACCGCATTGCCAGATATCAGAAGATACGAAGCAAATGATTATCT
>NZ_BTPW01000023.1:0-46621 GCF_036246185.1 Lactiplantibacillus paraxiangfangensis | reverse complement strand
AGATAATCATTTGCTTCGTATCTTCTGAGATCTGGCAATGTGGCTTAACTAATGATGTTTGTGCGCTAAAAGTATGCTTACAGGAGTTACACCGATAACGTTGCTTACGCAATTTTAAAATAATTGGTCGTTCTTTGACTGGGGGCATTCTGACATTAATTAGGTTAGTCCCAAAACGCACTACTTCGGGCTGGCCACAAAGTGGGCAGTTCTCTAAAGGATAGGTCAGTTTGGCGTGAACAACCTGTTTGCTTGGATCACTACTATCAATATCAGTACAAATAATATTTGGGTCTTTAATTTGAAGAGTATCTTCGATAAAATGGTTTTGGGACATCTTTTCTCACTTGCCTTTACTTTTACTTTGGTCGGTACAGTGGTGCATTGGGGGAGTTGTCCTTTTTATTTTACACAAAAACTGGGTGTTGATGGAAATCCATCAACACCCAATATTCTAGAGCCAATTAAATTGGGACCAGATGAATCCAAAATAGAAGCCTTATAATTGGCCCAATAAAGTTGAGTGCAAAGGAATCATACACGTGCTATGACGGGCGTGATGCTTATTTGAAGATAACTTATCCGTGATTAACAGCAATCTAAATTTAACAATGAAGGCGGAACCAAAGGCCAATTATGGGCTAAACGAACGTTTGTAGAAACATTGGAATTATGTAATAATAAAAATTGTAACCAAGTTGGTTAGTTCAATAAACAATTAATTTAGGTCATTAATTCGCAATCTTTTTAAAAAAGTTATGCGAATAACTGACTGGTACGACTGCTTTTATTTAACTTATGTAACTACGAGCTTCAATTAATTATCGGGATAAATCCAATGATGACGGCAATCACTTCGCATGATTTTTTTAAAAATCGTGCGAACCGGATGACTGGTTTTATTTTGGCTTGAGTTTTTAGATTGATCGAGGAGGAATCAATGGTGGAAGATGTTTTTGACTATGTTTTAGATGTGATGCGTTTAGAACGGTTGCTTAAGCGCTTAACGTCTAGTTGGTCTGCTCAAACGGGACTTAGTTTGAATGAATTACGAATATTATTATACGTTTCTGTATATCCCAATCAGCCAATTGGAAAGGTTGCGCAGTCGCTGGATATCTCAAAAGGATCGTTAGCACAGTCGATTGGGGCACTCACGCATGATGGGTGGATTCAAAGTGAACCTAGTTTACCCGACCGGCGCTTACGGAACTTGGCATTGACAGATGCTGGAATTCAGCGGGTCGCAACGATTAAGGAGGGGCTGACGACCACGTTAGACACCCCGACGACGCAATCCTTTACTGAGCATTTAAGTCATTTGAATAAGAAATTATAACGACGACCGGCACGGGTAATTCCGTGGCGGTTAATTATTTTTATAATGAATAAAATAACGGTTGTATTCAATTATAACGAGTACAATTGAATATAGAATGATTTAAATGCTTGAATTGATTGTTGAGGGAAAAATGGAATGCACTATAATGTAGAACCTTTACGCACTAAACAGGAAATTGATGATTTTCTGTGGGCCGTCGCCCGGACCCAACACGGCCAACGTAACCGAATGATTGTGTTACTCGGTATAAACACCGGTCTAAGAATGAGTGATATTTTAAAGTTAAAAGTGGGTCAAGTTCGTAATAAGGATCGAGCGATGATTATTGAACAGAAGACTGGCAAGAAACGGTGGCTGTTTCTAAAAAATTTACGGGGAGAACTTTTTAAGTATACACGCTACCGTGATGACATGGCGCCACTGTTTCCAAGTGGTCGTGGTAACGCAGCAATTACCGTCAACGGCATTTACCGTGCGTTTCAAGCGGCCAGTCAGTTATTAGACCGCAGTGATATTGGCACCCACACACTACGGAAAACCTTTGGCTATCACTATTACCAACAGACGCACGATATTGCGGGGTTAATGATGATTTTTAACCATTCCAGCGAGCAAGTGACTAAACGCTACATTGGGATTGAACGGGACAATATTGAACGCCAGTTGACCAATTTTGTCTTGGGGATTTATCCAGATAATGAGTAACAATTAGCCAAATAACGGATCTGAAAAGTTGATTTCAGACCCGTTTTTGTATTTTGTGATAATGAGATATTTTATTGGAGCCGTTCAGCAAAAGAAATTTTGTGTATAATGAAGATACTAATGCTGCCATTAATTATTTAGCCATGTAAATGATGAAAGATAGTGGCTTAATTAAGTTGGCATATAGTCGGTACGAATAAACGAAAAGTAGCGTGCTGACGTTGTGAATTAATACAATAGGATTTAGGGCAAACATAGGTAAAGACACTTAAAAGGAGTGGTAGCGGTAATGAATTATTACTTAGTTGGGGAAAAGAAACGATCCCTTTTCAGTAGGCAATCTACTTGGGATTTCAACGACGCGCTGGAGGCGGCTGAAGACGGCGATGTGATTGAAATTGAAGAGGGCTTTTGCCCCATCAATAGTCAGGATAATCAGTCCACCGTTATCAGAAAAAACATCACAATTCAGGGGCATGTAACTGTAAATGATCAGGGGGGCCAAACCTTTACGAACACCCTTGATGGTATTGTTGTAACAGATGGTGCTCAGGTCACGTTAAAGGATGTTTGTATTCAAAAGAACATCGACAAAAGTAATAATATTGGTGTTCGCAAAGGCAGTACTCTAATCGCTGATAACGTCTATATTCGTTCCACGGTCGAAAGCGGAACCATGTATCCAATCGTTTACATTGACGGTAAGTCGCACGCAAAGTTTAATCGGGTTCAAATTGACGCCGGAAAGACACAGGATAAGAAAAATGAAGTCTATGTTTCGGATGCAAGTTTAGATTTAGTGAATTCTATCATTTATGTACGGGTGCTGGCAACGAACGCAACGGTGATTTGTCAGCAATCAACGATTAATTGTCAGGTTGCGAATGCTATTTATAGCGAAAAGAATAGTCATGTTACGATTGAATCTTCAACGCTTATTGGCGGCCTTAGCACACCCAAAACCTTTTTTGCTTGTGTTCGAGTATTCGACTCGCAACTAACTATTATGAATAGTTCGATTAATCAGCCTAAGCTTAATCGGGCCCTTTTGGTTACCAATGGAAAAGTGACGCTTACTGGTGGTTCCATTGACTCAATGAAAGTCACAAGTTCAACTGTGACCATCGATGAGACCGTTATTCAGGAAAGTTTAATAGCTGAGAAAAAGTCAACGATATCGGCCAAACGCTTCTTTATCGTTGGTAAGGAGAATGGAACAGTCAATTTGTATATGTCTAGTGATTCTTCGATTAAAGCTGATCGAATCAATTTTGGTATCCTCACTAACCCGAATATCAAGTTGGAACGAAACGTTGATTTTAAAGTCGGTGTCGTAGGCCATAATCAATATGATCAAGAGAAACAGGCCTTTTTAGTTGATGAAAACAATAACTATGTGCCAGCTGCAACTAAGGGTAAAATCACTTACTTTGGCGATTTGACGGCTTATGAGCAATTAAACAATATGATTGGTATTAAGAATGTCAAAGACGAAGTCAATGAATTCATTGCTATTGCTGAGATGAATAAGAAGCGTAAGGATAAAGGTCTAAGTGATTCAGCGATGACGTTACATTCACTGTTTTTAGGCAATCCCGGGACGGGGAAAACGACGGTCGCTAGAATCCTTGGAAAAGTGCTATATGAAAAGAAAATTATTGCCAATCAAAAATTCATTGAAGTTTCTAGATCTGATTTAGTTGGCCAATACGTTGGTCAAACGGCGGTTAAAACGCGTGAAGTGCTAGAATCAGCCCTTGGAGGTGTTCTATTCGTCGATGAAGCGTACACGTTAGCAAGTGGTGGCAAAAATGATTTTGGTTCCGAAGCGATTGATGAAATTCTGAAGTTTATGGAAGATCATCGGAGTGACATCGTCATTATCTTTGCCGGCTATACGGATAGTATGGAAAAGTTCTTACAAATGAACGAAGGGCTTAAGAGTCGGATTCCAAATAGCTTTAATTTTGAAGACTACACCCAGGATGAACTAGTTCAAATTGGGTTATTGGATCTTAAAAAGAAGAAATACCGCGTGGATGAAGCGACTTATACTGAGCTGGTACACCATAATTTTGAACAGTCTGACGACCACAGTAATGGGCGTTGGATTCGGAATTTAAACGAACGACTGGTCAGAAAAATGGCCGTTCGAATTGCGGGCAACGAGCAAGCTGATTTGTCATTGATTACGGCACAAGATTTGAATGCAGCTAAGTTATAAATTGTAACTGATTATAAAAAGGGGTAAGAAATATGTCAGAACAACGGCACTATGTTAAACCACCAAAGCAAAAGCGTCATACGACCACTACTACGGGGGGAAAGTTAAAAGCATCAGCGTACTTACATCCGGATTATCGCAAACGTAAATTGTTTCACCTAGTGATTGTGATTCCAGTCGTATGGATGTTGTACGGTCTAATTATTTCAGCCATTTTATTCGGGGGAATTATGAGTAATAATGGTTTTGAACAGTCAGCTTCACTATCCGTTATTTTTATCATCCAAGTTTTATTAACAGGACTTAGTGCGTATTTTTATCCATTTTCACTGTACTGGTACCGCGAGAGTTTTGTTGGCCGGTTACTAAACGGAATGTGGTACTTTGGTGGCTTTTGGTCAGTTATTGGCCGAACGATTGCAACACTTATTGGTGGGGTTATTATTGCCGGCGTGTTATCACCAATTGCGGGGCCACTGATGTTAAAGAAGTGCCGTGAAAAAAACATGGTCATTGGTGATGTCAAAGACTTCGAGTAATTGATTTAATAAGGCGTTATATGACTAAAAAAGCTAGCCCAGTTCTGAGTCGTTAGACGATCAGAGACTGGGCTAGCTTTTTTTAAACTGTGCACTTTTATTTGGCGTCCCAAACGGTCAAGTCGGCCGCTTGGAAATAGAGTTGTTGGCTAACACCAATCCGAACCAAGTACTGGTCCTTGGCGGCATCGTAAAAAATGACGATTCCAGGGACGCCGGTGTAAGGTGCGGGAAGTTTAACGGTGGTGCCAATTTTAATTTCAGGCATAATGGGATGCTCCTTTTGAGTTGAACGTTTTAGATACAGGATTTTTTATAAGAAATATTTTAAGACCTAAAATGATGCACTTTCATCATATCATAATCTAATGATTGTATATAGCAAGTACTAGTGGAGATGAGAGATGTATATAGAAAGTTGGGTGATTATCTAGCCTGTATGACGTTATAAAGTCAAAAAAATTTGCGAGCTTCTTTGCTGTATTCCCGAAGATATTCCTTGTTAAAATGTGTCCGTTAAATGATTTAAAGTGCAGACGATGGAGTTGATCATATGGATCAAACGGTTACAAGGCAATTTAGGCCTGCAACGGAAACGATTTTAACGTTAGGGGCAACCCTTTCCATGGGAATGGTTGACGCCGATACGTATTTGAATCGGGGAGCAGTTTTTGTTAGTGCTCAAACCGGAAACCTGGTGGTGTTTGTTGTCAAATTAGTTCAGCACGGCTGGGGGACTGCGTGGGTAAACGTTCCAGTCTGGATTGGTTATTTTTTAGGTTGTTTTGGTGCTCAGGCGTTAAGTGAATTTCTTGGCGACGGTGATCACCGGAAACATATGCGGTGGTTAATGTTGTTGGATGCAGCTGCCTACTTGGCATTAGCTTATTTTCAGACGATTTTACCAACTGTATTTTTGATTTTTCTCTTGGGCTTGATGGCAGGGTATGATTTGACGATTTTTCGACAGGTTGGTGGTATCGCCATTAACAATGGCATTATGACGGGCAATACAAAGAGTCTTGCCGTTAGCAGTTACAAAGGCTTGATTGATGGCGACCGCAACGCAAGAAAAGCACAATTGAACATCTTACTAGTCATTTTAACCTTTATCGCCGGCTGTGCCTTAGGAGCTAGTGTCCGGCAATGGGGGCTGTCATCGTTGGACGCGTTGTGGTTGGTGACAGTCTTGAAAGTCTTATTATTACTTTGGTTATTTGTTCCGGCTGCAATGGCAAGGCCAGCGTCAGTAACGGAAAAATAGGCAAGCTTTGTTAGTAAGGATATTTCACTATCTTTGACAAATGGATTCAATTGTAAGAATATAATGATGTTTTTATAATTAATATTATTAAAAAATAACGTTGGGGGTTAGATAATGACAAAGCAAAATGAACCAATTCGTGAAGCGGACCATACCGGCTGGATCGATCAGGGACCTCGCAATGAACAACGGGATAGTCAAAATCCGGATATTTTAGTGCCACCGGTTACCGATCACGGAACCGTGACGAATTTACGTTTTAGTTTTTCTGACGCGCACATGCGCTTAGAAGAAGGCGGTTGGGCCCGGGAAGTCACTAACCGGGAATTACCAGCTTCTCACGATATGGCGGGCGTAAATATGTGCCTCAAGCCAGGCGCTTACCGTGAATTACATTGGCATAAAGAAGCCGAATGGGCCATCATGCTGAAAGGCAATGCTCGGGTAACTGCCTTAAACGAAAATGGTGAAAGCTTTATTGACGACTTGGATGCTGGTGATTTATGGAACTTTGAAGCGGGGATTCCGCATTCCATCCAAGCGCTTGATCAAGGTTGTGAATTCTTATTAGTCTTTAGTGAACCAGATTTTTCAGAAAATAATACGTTCTTATTGACTGATTGGCTAGCACACACCCCGAAAGACATCGTTGCCGCTAACTTTAAGCTCGATGAAGATGCCTTAGCTGCGCTACCAACTCATGAAAAATATATCTTTGATGGACAAGTGCCAGGGCCAATTTCACAAGTCAGCCGTCCAGGAAAAGACATGCAAGAACCCGTTACCCTGCATATGAAGGACGTTCCTGCTAAACAATTTGAGGCGGGTAAAGTCTGGATTGTTGATCAAAACGTCTTCCCAGCCGCTAAAACAATTTCTGCGGCGATTGTGATGGTTGAACCAGGTGGGATGCGTGAATTACACTGGCATCCAAAAGCGGAAGAATGGGACTACTTTATGCAAGGTCAAGCCAAAGTAGGCGTGTTCAATTCGAACTCCTTGGCACGGACTTTTGATTTTCAGGCTGGGGATGTTGGGGTTATTCCTAAGGAAGCTGGCCACTACATTCAAAACATTGGTGATGAACCGTTAATCTTTATCGAACTGTTTAAAAACCCGATTTACTCTGACATTTCATTAAACAAATGGTTGGCCACGACGCCAGCTCAAATCGTCGCTGATCACTTAAATGTGTCAACGACAACGGTTAAACAATTGCCAAGTGAAGAAGCTGCCGTCGTTTGGTACGATGATCCAACGACACCCAAAAAGTCGAATTCATCTAATGGGCATACCGATGATGCCAATTCATTCTTTAGTTAATGACTAACGAGTTTGATTTAATCGTAATTGGTGGTGGCGTTGGCGGTGCTGGCGTGGCAATCAAAGCCAGTTCAAACGGACAAAAAGTTGCGGTCATCGAACAACGTGACTGGGGCGGAACGACCGTCAATCGCGGGAGTACACCCAAAAAGGTTCTACTGGCGGCCGCTGAAGCGCATCGCCACTTTACGGAACAAAGTTTTGCGACTGGCATACCCGCAATTGATTGGCCAAAGTTAGCGGCTTATCGCGATAACATTGTCGCTAAAACGGCGGTTAAATTTAAGGAACGCTTTCAACAACATGGTGTGACGACGTATGAAGGTCACGCGGCGTTTATCGATACAAATACGGTTTCGATTAATGGCGAAGCTTTGACGGCAGCCAAAATTGTTATCGCCACCGGTGCCCGGCCAAATGAGTTACGTTTTTCCGGCAGTCAGTTTGTCCAACACTCGGGAAGCTTTTTCCGAAGTGAACAGTTGCCGGCACGCTTAGTTATTCTAGGTGCGGGAATCATTGCGTTTGCCATGGCTAGTATCGCAAACGAAGCCGGTGCGCAGGTAACGATTATCCAGCATGATGAAGTTGCGTTACGCAGGTATGATCAAACGTTGGTGGCAACCTTAATTGCGGACTTGAAAAACCGGGGTGTGAAATTCTTATTCAATGATGAGATTACTGAACTTGAATCAACGGATCATGGTCTTACTTTGAACACCGCGGGACAAGTACAATTAGAAGTAGACGCCGTATATACGGCGTTAGGGCGAACCCCTAATATTGAGGAGTTGCAGTTGGGCCGTGCTAACGTACAGTATGGTCGCCGTGGCATCCGGGTGAATGATTACCTCCAGACGAGTCAGCCAACGATTTATGCAGTTGGCGACTGTGCTGATGCAGCGGTCCCGAAGCTGGCCAATTATGCAATCTATCAGGGTAAGTATTTGGGGGATAGTTTGGTTGCAGCCCAAGTCTTTCCGATTAAATACCCACTGCCGGTAAATGCCGTCTTTAGCTTACCCCGTTTAGCCCAAGCTGGGGTGACGGTCAATGAGGCTCAGCTTGATCCTAGGAAGTATGAAATTAAACAAATTGCCCTTAACAAATGGTTGAATTATCAGCGTCAGCATGATCAACAGGCGTGTTTAAAATTGATTGTTAATCGGCAAAATAATCAGGTCGTTGGGGCGGAAGCCCTGAGTTACATTGCGGATGACTTGATCAATGATGTGGCAATCTTGATTCAAGAACACGTTTCACCGGAAAGGTTACACGAGTTGTTTTTGGCCTATCCAAGTGTTGCGACAGATTTGTACGGAATTTGGAATTAAAGACTTCAACGAGGAACCAATTCAGTTTTGAATTGGTTCCTTTTTTTAACTGTCTATACGCCAATTCAGATTTACAAAACATATACAGCCTATTTACTTTAAGTTACGCTTTCGTTTACGTCCTATGGCTATATTAATAGTATGGGTTGAATGGGTAAGCAAGTTTCAAAATATTGGTATGAAACGTTGGGTGAATAACAAGATGGATAAAGACATAGCCACATCAAAAAAATTGACTAATCAGGGACCGTACATTGCTAGTATGACAATCACTTTCTTTTGTTTTTACGGGTTCTCATACTTAGTTTCTTGGATGATGATAAAAGAGACCGGCTCACCCGAATTACTCAGCAAAGTTTTGACAATAACGATGTTACCAGCCATTGCATTGAACTTAATAGCTGGTAGGGTCGTCAAAGCTTTGAGCGCAAAAGTAGTGATGGCAGTGACGGATCTTTTGACCGGCATCTTGTTTATTTTTACTTACGGGTTAATGGAATTATCGGTTCAAATGGTCACACTGTTAATCGTTGTTTCCGTGTTAAATAAATCAATTGGTGTCTTTTACAAGCTCAGTAATAAAACGATAATTCCAGAATTGTTTGTCGATAATGAAATCAAGCAAATAAATAGTATTCAAACGCAGGTACGCCAGTTATCAATTATTACGTCGTCAATTTTAGTCACTGGATTATTGGTTGTTCTTAATCCTAAATTCATCATTTTTATAATTGGACTGCTATTTATAATATCAGTTGTTTTTGATTTAAAATTACAAAGAAAAAGAGCTATTAGAAGTGATATATGTAAGATACAAGATGGCCATGCAATCCATCTTGAGAAGGGTCTTAAGTACAACTTACTGCTTGCTGCCATTGGTTGCTTTGTCGACGCATTAGTTGCCGTGTTGGTGCCGTGGCTATCACTCGTGGTCTTAAAAAACAATTGGCTTTTAAGTTTGCTACTGACGTTTGAGGCGGTAGGCATCCTACTTGCACCAATCATTTTAAGCAAGCTACCTGGCACCAAATTAAGCGTACTAAGTTTATTATTACCAGTTAGTTTACTGTTATTGTATCCATACATCCCAAGTATGATGGTGGGGATGCTTTTGCTAGGATTGATCAGGGGGATGTTTAATGTTCAGTTTTTCTCAAAAGTTCAACGCGAAGTAGCGATTGGTCAAATGAGCGCTACAATGGCGAAAGTTTTAGCCGTTACGGATGCCAGTACGGTCGTTGGAACTCTAGGGGCCGCCTGGTTAGCAAACATCTTTGGTTCTGGCGTGCTTGTCATAGTTGGGATAGTGCTTGAAGTTGTTATTGTTATTGGATTTGTTTTTAGAAGAAGGTTCCAAAATATTTAAGCTGAATTCGGATACTGACTAAACAAAAAGTGTGTTATTGCGGTAAATGGGCATTCATTGCAATAATGAAACTATTGAAATGATAGTTCTTAAATATGACCTGCTTATTGGCGCAACTATTGGTAAGGCTGTCTTTAGAAATAAATATTGTGGTTGAAATAGACAACTATCACTATTTTGTTTCTTGTTAATGTGTTTCAGTCTCTCTAAACTGATTTTTGAACAAGTTGTTCAAGAATCAGTTTGGGGAGTGATAAAAATGTTTAAAGCAGAATGGAAAAAGCTCAGTCACGATTATGGCATGATTTTAGTACTAGTAATGATTGCTTTAATTCCGGCAATTTATTGCTGGTTGTATTTATCATCTATGTGGAATACTTATGGAAAAATGGCGGATATTCCAGTTGCGGTAGTGAACCAAGACAGGACGCGTCGCTATCACGGTAAGACGATTCAAATTGGTCATAATTTAGTCAAATCATTGAAGCATTCAGATTCATTAGCCTATCATCAGGTTTCAAAAAAGCATGCCGAGGCAGGGTTGGCAACGGGTCAATACTATATGATTGTTACGATTCCAAGTGATTTTTCTAAGAATGCAACCACGCTACTAGGCAATCAGCCCCACCAGTTACAATTACATTATCGAATCAGTTCTGGTCGTAACTTTATTGTTTCAAAAATGACGACTGGCGCTGCTAATGCCATTCAAGCAAAAGTTGCGACTCAGGTGACTAAAATGTATACCAGTATTTTGCTCGGAACGGTTCACAATGTTAAAGATGGTCTCAGAACGGCTGGGACCGGGAGTCAAGCCTTAGCTAATGGCGATGTTCGGTTACAAGCCGGTATCAGGGGGGTATCACAGGGGACCCAACAATTATCTTCCGGATTGAATCAACTTCAAGACCAATTGCCAACCAGTTCGACAACGTTGCCGATAAAAACTGGTCTGACAAAGCTTAGTACTGGGAGTCAAGCATTGACGGCTGGAACGCAAGCAATGGGTCAAGGATTGACAAAACTAAAGAATGGTAACCAGGATGAAGCGCAAACATTGTTGATGAGTGCTGAAAAGTTAAGCACAATTCGTGATAGTTCTCATAATGCAGCGATTCTTGCCAGTCCAGTTCAAGCAATTACGACCGATGAGGCGAAGGTACCAAATAATGGTACGGGGATGGCACCATTTGCGATTGCAATTGGATTGTTTGTTGGTGGCATTGCAGTGGGCACGATGTTTGACGCATATACACCGACCATACGACCACGTCATTGGTGGACTTGGTGGGGCGCTAAATTTTCGATAGTTGGTTTAGTAGGGCTATTACAAGCAAGCGGACTCTTTATTGTTTTACACACAATAATTGGATTACAAGCAAAAACAAATTTACAATTATTTAGTTTGTTATTACTGGGTTCGTTGACTTTTTTAGCGATTATCTTTGGTCTGCGAATTTTGTTGGGCGGATTTGGCACTTGGCTAATCACGATCGTCTTGGTCCTGCAGTTATCGGCCTCTGCTGGTTTATATCCGGTTCAACTCACGAGCTCGTTTGCAAGTCGTTTAAATCCGTATTTGCCAATGACTTATTTGATCGATGGGTTGCGGCATGCAATTTCATTAGGGGGTTCGATTCAAACGGATAGTTTGATCATGATGGCAATTCTAGTAGTGGCAAGTGGACTAATTGCTTTGAAGTTTGCCATCAATATTCAAACCAATAAATTTGGCTTTTTAGATGGTGAGGATTTTGCAAGGACGGTGAAGAAGTAATGATTAGTGCACATCGGCAGGAGACCAAGCAGCGAATTGCCGCGGCCCTACTGAAATTAATTCAGGATAAAGCGTTTAAAACGGTGACGGTAGCTGATATTTTACGAATGGCCAAAATTTCACGCGGAACTTTTTATCGGTACTATCTGGATAAGTATGATTTGTTGGACCAATATGAAGACCAGTTAATTAGTGAAATGACAGCTATTTTTGAAAAGTATCCCAAACCAGATCTCACTGAATTACCTGCTAAGTCAGATGTTGATGCATTCTATGTGATGATGATGTTTATTTATCAGCACCGCCGTAGTATTCGAACGTTGGTCAATTGTCCAGAGACCGCGTTATTAGCTAAAATGCGCCACTTAATTGGTGAAAAACTGGTAATTGGTTCATCACTTTCGATACCAAATAATCAGGCGGAAAGCTTGCGAGTACCACCACAGTTGGCTAGGGCCTTAATTGTCGAAAATGTGGTAACAATTTTGAACTACTGGTTAAATCAGATGCCGATGGTTTCGCCAACAGCTGCGTATGCGACCTTTTTGCATAGTCGCTTATTATCGCCACTCGATTTGGCAACAATTCTGACCGGCTCTACGCAGGTTACAGCTGGACACGATCAAAATAAAGTCAGGCTTGAATAAGTTATCGTTACTGCTGGGTCGTGTATTTGATTTTAATATTGTAGCATACAAAAACTGGTGCTGATGGATTTCCCATTAGCACCAGTTTTTGGATTGGACCTAAATGATGGTTGTAAGTTTTCAGTTATCGTACGAGTAAGTCGCGATTTTTTGCATATTTAACGAAAAAGTAAGCAACATTAACAAGTTGAAAATAAGGATCACTGCGCCAAAGATGACGGTCTCAGACAGGATGCTGTTGCCAATCGAGAGGGTGCTTCTAAAAGCATCGATTGAAATACTCATTGGCAAGTACGGGTGAATGACTTGGAAAAAGTGATTAGACAATTGGATGGGATAGGTTCCCGCTGATCCCCCTAATTGGATAATCATAAAGATCAGCATGAACCAGGCCCCGGTTTTGCCCATAATCAGATTGAAAAAGGTCACGATGCTCCCAAAGGCCCACATGGTTAGGACCGCGAATAGCCACGTTCTAATTGGTTGTAATGGTGTGAGCCGGTTAATAAGCAGGAGCATCAAGAACATAATGGTCGCGGCAGCTAGCGTAAAGGTTAAGAAGAAAGGAATCTTTTCGCCCCACCAATCGAAGGCATTTTTTGGCCGCCGATGGGGTGTAAACATGTCGTAAATAATATTAAAGGTAATGCAACCGACAAATAAAGCTACCGACATTAAGTAAGGTGTCATACCGGTCCCATTGTTTTTGACGTGGGTCGTATCCGTATGAGTGAGCTTGACGGGGCTGACAATGGTTTTTACTTGGTGCGTGGTATCTTGACCAGCGGCGCTCAGTTGTTGTCCACCAGCTTTAAGACCAGTGGCAATCTTGGTATTGGTTTGATGGATCAAATTGGTACCCTGAGCCAGTTTAGTCGTATCGCCAGAAAGACTTGCTGCGCCCGTACTTAGTTTTGAAACGCCCTGATTAAGGGCTTGGATGGCAGCCAGGCTGTGATTATTACCAGCAATTGCTTGCTGGGCAATGGCTGTGTTTGCAGTCAGTAGTTTTTGGACGGTTTGCTTGGTGGCTGTGATTGACTGTTTTTGAGTTGATGTTGTTAAAATTTGTGCGAGTTGCTGATTATTTTGAGTAATTTGTTTAAGTCCAGCAGTTAGTTTCGCCGTTCCAGTGGCTAATTGTGTGAGTCCGTTTTGAATCTCAGCTTCATGGTGACTGAGTGTTTGATCCGCAGTGGCAAGCTGGGTTGCGCTGCTAGCAGTTTGTTTGAGGCCGACATTTGTTTGCGTCAGGGCTTGGCTAGCCGTTGTTAATTGCTTCCCAGTATTGGTGAGTGTCTGGGCCATTACTTGTAAGTAAGCCGTTGTTAACTGTTGATTGACAGATTTTTGGACACTTTCAGCAATCGTCGTCGACATCTTCATTGCAATGAAACTAAAGCCTGCATTGGTGTGATAATTTAGGTTGATATTTTTGAAATTATGCTGGCCTAATTGGGTGGCCTGTTTGGAAAAGTTTTTAGGAATTGTAATGACCATATAAAGTTTTCCGGTTTTAAGATCGTGATTGGCACGCGTCTGGTTGAGGGCTTTGAAATCGGCGTTATTGGTTCGGGTCAAGCGATTAGTTAAGGCTTTTCCGAGTGAGTAGCTCGTCTGATGTTTGACAATTTTTACGTCGTTGTTGACGATTCCAACGGGTAAATGTTTTACATTACTATAAGGATTCCATAGCGAAGCGAGAAAGATGACCGCGTAAAAGGTTGGAATCAGTAAAATTCCAAGAATAATTCGTAACAACCCCTTGGTACGAAAAACGTATTTCCATTCATCTAAAAACATTATTGATGCCCCCATACTTTTATAATGAATGATTCATTCATAAGACCAGTCAAAGAAAAACGGTCCGTTGACCGCCTTTTCAAAGGTTCAACCAGCTATCTCAGGTGTAGCTAGCCGTTAGTTGCTGAATAACGCAATTTTTCATCTGTTGTTGATCAAAATGATTGGTTTGATGGTCAAAAGAATCGTACTGTTTGTGAGCAGACCACCAGAAAATTTGGTCAATAATGAGTAACGCGTCGTTTTCTGGATGACTGAGGTAACGAACTTCACCAGAAGCAACTAAGGTAGCTAACAATTGGGCAATGTCTGTGTACAGTTGTTGTCGATAATGTTTATATAGTTGTAATAGCGCTGGACTCATCTGCGGGTTACGCTCGAGAATCAAAAAATAGGCACCGTATTGGTGAAAGTTGGCAAACAGGTAGTCCAACATTGCGGAAAAGCGCGCATCGGTTGGATAATCCGTCGTCAGCTTGTGTAATTGTTGGGTTGCTTGCTGGTAGATTTCAGCGGTGTGTGTGACCAGTTTGTCATCAGAAAGTGGGGTCACGGGTAAGGTCTGGACATGATCGATAATTGTCGGATCGAGGGTGCTTGCAAATACAAATTTCAGTAAATCGTCTTTACTGCGAAATAAACTATAAAGGGTTCCAACGGCTAAGTTAGCATGTGTGGCAATGTCCGCCATTTTAGTTTCAGCATAGCCGGGAACAATGAATAAAATTTTAGCGCTCGTGATAACGCGCGTTAACTTTTCGTGTAAATCCATCTAATCACCTCCATGGAATGAGGCGAGTATAGCATCAGTTCGTTTTAGAATGAACCGTTCATTCTTGCTAAGGCTAGTTTCCTAACTAAGACAGTAACCTGAATCAAATTGATTGTACCGATGTGTTTTTAGTATTAAACGTTTAAATCCCATCTGTTAGTAAATCCCACAGCATTTCAAATCTGCTGTCGTATTCGGGATCATTCCAAGTATCTTTGAAGTTCGGCAGTATAAAAATTGAAAATGCAGCCAGAATTAATTCTGATTTTTCGAATTTGGGGTCATGGTAATCCATAATTGAATCAATTTCCTGATAGGCGCTAATTAGAATATGACGTAAGGCCGTTGGGTTGTTATCAATGTATTCGGTATTCAATGCAAACATTTTTGGGTTTGTATTGAATGCTGTTTTTTTGGCATTAACAAATGCCCATAGCCAATCGTGGAGTTGCTCTTTTTGCGGAAGAGAAGATGAAATGTTTATTTTGTTGATGATTTCACGGTTAAACCAAGTAGATGCAACGGCTTCCCACAATGCCTGTTTATTTCGGAAATGTTTGTATAGTGCTGCGTGTGAGAGACCGAGTTCGGATGCAATTTGATTTAGCGTTACTTCGGCATTACCAGTTTTCATGATTAATTTTTCAGCCGTAGTCAGTATCTTGTCTCTAGTATTTTGAGCCATATTTAGTAGGTAATCTCCTTTTTGAATTTAATTTATTTTAGCACAAATTTCTAAAAAGTGACTTTATTTGACTTTTGTAACCAAAGATTATAAGATATCGCCAACTACAAAATATAAATAAAATGACTTAATAATGGTCAAAGGGGAATTTTAAAGATGCAAGCTGCTCAATTGTTGAAATACGGAAAAAATTTTAAATTAGTTCTTAAGGATATACAAATACCAACACCTACCGAAGATGAAATCCTAGTCAAGGTAAAAGCCGCTGCTGTCAACCCATTAGAAAATTTAATTGGAACGGGTTATGTGAAGCTGATGCAAAACTATTCATTGCCATTGACGATGGGAAATGAATTGTCAGGCGTCGTTAAGTCCATTGGTAAAAATGTCAAAGGGTTTGAAATTGGCGATGAAGTATATTCGCGTTTACCTTTAGACAAAATTGGCGCTTTTGCGGAGTATGTCGTAATCGACTATCGCGCAGTGGCCATGAAACCAGTGGGCTTGGATTTTGTTCACAGTGCTGCGGTCCCATTAACAGGGCTAACTGCGTACCAAGGTTTGACTGAGGAACTAGAAGCTCAGCCCGGACAAAGTGTGATGATTCCTGGTGGGTCAGGATCGTTTGGTCAAATGGCTATCCCGATTGCAAAAGAAATGGGCTTACGCGTCATGGTTAGTGGGAATGCGCGCTCGAAACAATCAGCGGTCGATATGGGCGTGGAACAATATTTTGACTATCGTAAGCAAAATTATTGGGAACACCTTGAACCAGTTAATTACGTGATTGATACCGTTGGTAATAAGGAACTTGAACATGAACTACAAGTCTTGAAACCTAATGGTCGGTTATTGTCATTGATTATGTTGCCAAATCGTCAGTTTGCCAAAGACCATCACATGCCATTTTGGAAAACAGCATTATTTACGATTGCAGGTAGCGGGATTGACAGGAAGGCTAAGCAAGCGAATGCTAGTTATCGGTTTATTTTTGTCAGAAGTGATGGTGAACAATTAAAGCAGATTACTAAAATTGTTGAAAAAAATAATATTGAGCCCGCAGTTGATCCAATTGAATTCAAATTATCAGATGTCAATAAGGCTTTGGATTACGTCGCAAACGGACATCCAAAGGGGAAAGTAGTTATTAGATTTTAAAAACTAGAAGAATCTAAAATAACCGTCAATCAAGTGAGGTAGTCACGTGATTGACGGTTATTTTAATATCTAACAAGAAACAAATTAAAGCTTGTGAGCCGACTTGAAAAGCGTGATTGGATTAAAGATAACTTGGCTAATAAAAATCGACAATTGTATTATACAATAACTAGTCGTTCGAGAAATAACTGATGACGTCTAGGCTCGTATAACTAACGGGAAAGGCGTGCTGTTGGCGGACCTGTTCTTGACGCTTGGTAATGCCATTATTAGCTAGTGACGTGGGACTCTCGGCCAAGACGAAATTGAAGATGTGGAACGTGTCAGGCACACCCCACGGGACGGTGATGTCTTGCGGATTACCTAAGAATTTGGGAAAGTCGTGGTACAGGGCGGCCAGAAAATTCATGACCAGGGGCTCCAGCAACCGGTGCAACTTTTCGTACTGGGTCCGTGCAATGAGATTGCCCACTTGTAAGTAGCGCTCTAATTCCGTATCCGTAGGGTTCGTACTTAGCGGCATGCCTTCGGGCTCAAACCACGCTTGTTGTTCGGGATATTGTGAGAGTAAATCCAAGAGGTGTTGCTTAGTCGATGTCATTACGGGAAAGGGTTGCAAGTCGGTTAAACGTTCCGCGATTCCGTCGGCTTCAAGGGTCTCGTCGTAAGCGTCGTTAATCGTAAAAGTAAACAGAGGGCCGGACTGTTGATATTGTCCGGTGAGTGGCAACGCGGTCACGCAATGTTGATCGTGGTCGATGAAGCGTAAGGTACCACTAAAAAGTTTGGTGGCCTCGTCAATTGATTGGAGCGTCACTTCTAACTCGAGGTCGGGAGTGACCAAAAAGAGATCGTTTAAGTCGATATTCAGTGTACGGGTAATGCGGTTCAAGTGGTTAAAGCTGATGCTCTTAGCCCGACCAGAAATTAGCTTGACGAGTGTGTGTGGGTCAATCCCAGTCATAGTGGAAAATTCGTCGTTTGAGATGGTCCGGGCATCTAGAATTGTCTTTAATTGTGACTGAATCATAATTGATCGCTCCTTTATAATCACTTTAATGGCGGTGGTCTGTAACGACCCCTTACATAGTTCAGTTACGAAAAGGGTCATAAGGTTATTTTTTTATAGGGACTTTTAACCTAGCGCTTAATAAATAACTAACCGCTATTTTTACGATTGGGCGGCTTTGAAAACCGACGTTCGATCCTGATAAAGTTCCTTGATTTTTTCAAGATTGAAAGCCGTTTCTTGGGTGAAGCATGTTAAAATATGATTAGTTAAACTTACTTAAATGTTGTTGAAAAAGGGGTTATGTGTGTGGATGCTAAACAATTGTCACAACGATTAGCCACGGTCGGTTCGTTTGTGAAACCGGGCGCGCGGGTGGCCGATATCGGGTCCGATCACGCGTACCTGCCAGCCAACTTAGCGTTAAATCATCAGATTAGCTGGGGCGTGGCTGGCGAAGTCGTTAAAGGACCGTTCGAGAATGCGCGCCATGAGATTCGTAAGTTAGGTTTAGAGGAACTCCTTGAGGCCCGCTTAGCGGATGGCTTAGCAGCAATTGAGTCCAAGGATCGAATCGACACTGTGACCATTGCCGGGATGGGTGGTCCCCTGATTCGGCATATCTTAGAAGCTAATCCAACTCGATTAGCCGGGGTCACGCGTCTGATTTTAGAGCCTAACGTGGGTGAAGCCACGGTTCGCGAGTGGCTGGTTGCTAATCAGTTTCAAATTACGGCTGAGCGGATTTTATCTGAAGATAATCACACCTACGAAGTGATTTGTGCGGATAAGACGGACGCAGCGTTTCATTATTCTGAAGCGGAATTATTATTTGGGCCGTACTTGTTAGTGGAACGTTCCACGGTATTTATTAAGAAGTGGCAACGGGAACTGCAGCGGACCGAACGAGCAGTAACACAAATGCAACAAGCTAAAGTCGCGCCAGCGGCCCATTTGACCGCGGCGCATGCCAAAATTAATTTAATTAAGGGAGTCTTAGCGGATGTTGGCAAATGAGTTAATTAGTCGTTTTGAACAGTTTGCACCTTTGAAGTTGAAGTGGGATCGCGACCCTAGTGGGTTACAGATTGGTGATCCCAAGCAGGCTATCCATAAGGTGTTAGTGACCTTAGATGTTCGTCCAGAAGTTGTTCAAGAAGCCATTGAGATCGGGGCAGATATGATTTTTGCCCATCATCCGGTGATGTTTCGACCGGCTAATAACTTAGATTATCAGGACCCCCAAAAAGCGATGTACGCCGAGATTGCGGCCCATCACATTTTGGTTTACGCGGCCCATACGAATTTGGATAGTGCCGATGGCGGGATGAACGACTGGTTAGCTGACGCTTTAGGCTTACAAAATGTCAGTGGCTTAGTACCAGGTTACGTCGAAAAGGCGGTCAAAATGACCGTGACGGTTCCGACGGATCAAGTAGAAGCCGTTCAAGAGTATTTAACGGATACTTGGCAAGCAAAACTCAACCGGTACGCATTTAACTCTGGTGAACAGTTTACCGTTGATTTAATGGCTGACCGGGTTACCCCCGCAGTGGCTGGCATCAATCACTTTGTTCCAGCAACGAGTTGGGATTATCAGATTGAACCATTACTGACGGGTGGTCACCAGTATAGTATGGGGCGGGTCGGCGATTTACCAACCCCAATGACGGCTGAAGCCTTTGCAGAACACTGTAAGACGGTCTTTAACGTGTCCGGCTTGCGGTTAGTTTGTCAGCAGCCCCAGCAAGAAATTAAGCGGGTGGCGGTCCTCGGTGGCGATGGCGGAAAGTTTTATCAAGATGCCATTAAAGCGGGAGCCCAAGCTTACGTGACCGGGGATGTTTATTACCATACGGCTCACGACATGTTAGCCGCTGGTTTAACGGTGGTCGACCCCGGTCACCATATCGAAAGCATTTGTAAAACTCATTTGACCGAATGTTTTAAAAAATGGCAGGCGGAATCAAACTGGCAAGTTGAAATCGTTGCCTCAAAGTTAAATACTGATCCGTTTACTTTCATCTAATAGAGATAATCTTGTAATTTTGAAAGGAAGTTTGTAAGATGGCAAAATATCCTAATTTAATTTCAGATTTTTTGAGCTTCGTTAAAATCAATAGTCGTTCTGACGAGAGTTCGACGACGGTACCTTCATCACCACGGGAGACGGCCTTTTTAAACCAACTGATGGACAAGTTAAAGGCTATCGGGTTAAGTGACGTTGAACAGGATGCACAAAGCGCGTACGTCTTTGCAACCTTACCAGCTAACAGCGATAAGGCTGTGAAGACTTTAGGCTTTATCTCACATATCGATACGGCGGATTTTAATTCGGAAAACATTAATCCACAAATTGTTGAAGACTATGATGGCCAGTCAGTGATTCAATTGGGCGACAGCGAGTATCATTTGGATCCTAAGGTCTTTCCAAACCTCAAAAATTATAAGGGTCACACGTTGATCACTACCGATGGGAATACCTTATTAGGTTCGGATGATAAGTCCGGTGTTGCTGAAATTATCAGTGCCGCTGAATATTTATTAGCTCATCCAGAAATTAAACACGGTAAGATTCGAATGGGCTTTGGTCCCGATGAAGAAATCGGAACGGGGGCGGACCACTTTAACGTGCCAGCATTCGCAGCCGATTACGCTTATACGGTTGATGGCGGGCCACTCGGTCAGTTGGAATATGAAACGTTCAACGCTGCTCAGGCCGAAATCACGATCAAGGGGGTCAACGTCCACCCTGGTTCTGCTAAGGATGTCATGGTTAACGCGTTACAGTTAGCCGTTGAATTCCAGGATGGTTTACCAGCACACGATGTTCCTGAAAAAACGGATGGCCGGGAAGGTTTCTTCCATTTATTAGCGTTAGACGGGACGGTTGACGGTGCTAAGTTGACCTACATTATTCGTGACCACGATCGAGCCAAATTTGAAGCTCGCAAACGGTTAATCGTGGCGGATGGTGATCAAATTAACTTGGCTCACGGTGGCGAGTACGTCCAGGTCAACGTTAAGGACCAGTACTACAACATGCGTGAAATCATTGAAAAAGATATGGCCGTTGTTGAATTGGCTAAGCAAGCCATGTTGAAGCTGAACATCAAACCATTGATCTTCCCTGTTCGTGGTGGGACTGATGGTTCTAAGATCTCGTTTATGGGCTTACCAACACCAAACTTGTTTGCCGGTGGCGAGAATATGCACGGCCGGTTTGAATACGTTTCGGAACAAGTCATGGCGCAAGCCGTTGACGTTGTATTGCAAATCGTTACGGATAATTACAATCAAAACTAAATCCTTGACCTTCTTTGACCATTAGTTATATAATCTAATCGTCAATAAAGGTCAAACTCAATTGGCAGCTGATATAGCTGCCTTTTTGCTAACCTAATTTGAGGAGGTTATGATTTATGAATCCAGAACAATTAACGGAAAGTTTACAACAGGCTTTAACTCAAGCCCAACAAATTGCACAGACGCGGCGGCACCAAGAGATTGGGATTCCGCATTTATTTAAGTTTTTAACCCAGCCAGGTGAACTGGTGCGCCAGATATTCAGTGAAGCGGGTGTCGATCTCGATAAATTACAAGTCGAGTTGGACCGGGAACTGGATGATATTAGTGTTGTTAGTGGTGGTAACGTTCAGTACGGCCAAAGTTTCAGTAGTAGCTTAGCAACTTTGATGCAGACGGCTGAAGCCAAACGTAAATCCCTAGGTGACGACTTTTTAGCCACCGACACGATTGCGCTGGCATTGATGGATCAAACCGGCGACCAACTAACCAAGTATTTAAACCAGTCGGGGATTACGGCTGGACAAGTCAAAAACGCGGTTGACCGGATTCGTGGTGGGCAACGGGTCACGTCACGTAATCAGGAAGACCAGTATCAAGCCCTTGAAAAATACGGGGTGGATTTAGTTAAACAAGCACGTAAAGGCAATCAGGACCCAGTGATTGGTCGGGATGAAGAAATCTTAGACGTGATTCGAATTTTGTCACGCAAGACGAAAAACAACCCGGTCTTGATTGGGGAACCCGGTGTTGGGAAGACGGCAATCGTTGAAGGCCTCGCCCAACGAATTGTTCGCGGGGATGTTCCGGACAATCTAAAGGATAAGACCCTGTTCTCCCTTGATATGGGGTCATTAATTGCCGGTGCCAAGTATCGTGGTGAATTTGAAGAACGTCTGAAGGCCGTCTTAAAGGAAATTAAGAAGGCTGACGGCCAGATCATCATGTTTATTGATGAAATCCATAACATTGTGGGTGCTGGTAAAACGGAAGGTAGCATGGACGCCGGTAACTTGTTGAAGCCAATGTTAGCCAGAGGCGAGCTCCATTTGATTGGTGCGACGACCTTGGACGAATACCGGCAATATCTAGAGAAGGATAAGGCTCTTGAACGGCGGTTCCAAAAGGTCCTAGTTGCCGAACCATCCGTTGAAGATACCATTAGTATTTTGCGGGGGTTAAAGGAACGGTTTGAAATTCATCACGGCGTCCGGATTCACGATAACGCGTTGGTAGCGGCTGCTAAGTTATCAGATCGTTACATTACGGACCACTTTTTACCGGACAAAGCTCTGGATTTGATTGATGAAGCTTCCGCTGAAATTCGGGTCGAAATGAATTCTAACCCAACGGAATTGGATCAAGTCAACCGGTTATTAATGCGTTTAGAAGTGGAAGAAGCCGCACTCAAGAAGGAAACGGACGATGCCTCCGTGAAGCGGTTAGCTGATTTACAGAAGGAATTGGCTAGCGCTAAGGAAAAGCAACGCACGTTGGCGGAACGTTGGGCCAGTGAAAAGAAGAGCCTACAAGCGTTGAGCGATAAAAAGGCCGCCCTGGACAAAGCTAAGCACGACTTGGAAACAGCGGAAAATAAGTATGATTTGGAAACGGCCGCTAAGTTGCAACACGGGACGATTCCTAAGTTGGTCGCCGAATTAAAAGCAATGGAAGCTAACGACCACCATGAAGACTGGTTAGTTGAAGAATCCGTAACACCGGATCAGGTTGCTAACGTGGTTTCACGGATGACCGGGATTCCAGTCAATAAGCTGGTTGCGGGTGAACGGGAGAAACTCTTACACTTAGCGGACCACCTACACGAACGGGTCGTCGGGCAAGATGCCGCGGTGAACGCCGTCTCTGACGCCGTGCTGCGTTCACGGGCCGGCTTACAAGACCCAAACCGGCCGTTAGGGTCATTCATGTTCCTCGGACCAACCGGGGTTGGGAAGACCGAACTGGCCAAGGCCTTAGCGGAAAACCTATTCGACGCGGATGATCACATGGTCCGCATCGATATGAGTGAATATATGGAAAAAGAATCCGTTTCGCGGTTAGTCGGGGCTGCTCCCGGGTACGTTGGTTACGAAGAAGGTGGTCAGCTGACGGAAGCGGTTCGCCGTAATCCGTATTCCATCGTGTTGTTTGATGAAATCGAGAAGGCCCATCCCGATGTCTTTAATATTTTGTTACAAGTTTTAGATGACGGGCGCTTAACGGACGGCCAAGGTCGTACGGTCGACTTTAAGAACACGATTTTGATTATGACGTCTAACTTAGGGTCACAGCAGTTATTAGCTGGTGTTGACGATCAGGGACAATTATCTGCCTCGGCCCATGACCAAGTAATGCAACTTGTACAAAGTTGCTTTAAGCCTGAATTCTTAAACCGAATCGACGACATCATTATGTTTACGCCACTACAATTAGGTGCGATTGAGCAAATCGTGGTTAAGTTAATTGCACGGTTATCCGCACGACTGCAAGACCGTGACATTACGTTGAAGATTTCGGAACCCGCTAAAAAGTGGATCGCACAACAGGGGTACGAACCAGCGTACGGCGCTCGGCCATTACGGCGGTTCATTACGAACCATGTCGAAACACCACTTGCCAAGGAAATTATTGCTGGGCGGGTCGCACCGGACACGACGGTTGAAATTAATTTGATGGACGACCACTTAGTCTTTGAAAACCAACCGAATACGAAAACGCAACAGGCGTAATCGGTAAACTTTGACGGGACACTGAATGTAATCTGTTATCAAAATGGAAACAAAAAAACTCGTGATTATCAATTTCTGATAATCACGAGTTTTTTATTAGCTTGATTACTTTTTTTCAGAACCTTTAACGGGTAGGGAATTGTTAGTAATTATGGTGATTCCGTTGACAACGACCAGCGCAAAGACGGCTGAAATGACCCCGATTTGACCGGGGTTCCAAGTCAATGCTTCGAGGGCACCACCGATATAACCGATAACTTCCCCAAACAAGACCGCCCAAACGATAATTGTAAGTTGTTTCATCATCTTCCGACACCTCCCAATGAAAGTTATTTTAGCACAACCACTTTGAAAAACCAATTAGCTTATAACTGCCGTAAAGAACAACTGTTTGCTATAATGAAACTAAATATGAAAAATAGGGAAGGAGGAGGTAACGATGCAGTATGTTCCTTTACAAGTAATGAGTACGTTCAGCTTATTGCAAAGTACGAGTACCATTGATGAATTAGTTCAAACCGCTAAGCAACAAGGCTACCCGGCACTAGCATTAACGGACGTCGATGTCATGTATGGCATCGTTGATTTCTATAATGCGTGTCGCAAAGCTGAGATCACCCCAATTTTAGGAATTACGCTGAACTTAACGGGTAGTCAGTTGACCGACCAAACGTTTAGTTTAGTTGTCTTGGCGAAAGACTTAGCGGGGTATCAAACGTTAATGCAGCTTTCAACAATGAAGCAAACGGCGCCTAATGATCAACCGCTAAGCTTAACGACGGTATTACCTTATTTACACCATTTGATCGTGATGACGCCGGCTAAGGATAGTGAATTAACGGCGTTACTGATGCAAGATGCCCGTGAGCAAGTGGCGGACTGGGTGCAACGGTTGCGCGCGGCTGTTGACCCCCAGAGTTTCTATTTAGGGGTGTCGTTAGACCAAGCGCCCGCAATGCGGACGACGGTGGCGGCGTTTGCTGAACAAAGTGAGTTACCAATCGTTGCGTTGGATCCGGTAGATTACGTCCAGTCGACCGACTATTTTGCGGTCTCGGTACTGCGCGCGATTGACCGGGGCCAGCAAATTGAACAGCCCGAACAGTTACAAGGTATTGCCGGTGCCCACTATTTACGTCCAGCTGAGACGGTGGTCAGGGATTACGACGAACTATCGTTGACGGCGGCTGTTAGCGCTACTGGGGAAATTGCGGCTGCCTGTCACGTTGAGTTAGTTTTTCAACAACCGCAACTTCCAACGTACCCGACGCCGAATCAGCAGCCTGCTAACCAATATTTGCGGCAACTGTGTACGGCCGGGCTCCAAGAACGACTAGCAGCGATGGCGGAAACGACCGACCCGCAACCGTACCATGACCGCCTTGAACGGGAGCTAAAAGTAATTGACCAGATGGGGTTTGATGATTACTTTTTGATCGTTTGGGACGTCATGAACTTTGCTCACCAGTCAGACATTACGACTGGCCCGGGGCGCGGTTCTGCGGCGGGGTCACTAGTGGCTTACGTTTTAAAAATTACGGATGTCGATCCGTTACAGTACAACTTATTATTTGAACGATTTTTAAATGCTAAACGGGCCAACATGCCCGATATCGATTTGGATATTCCGGATAATCGCCGGGAACAAGTCTTAGCGTATGTCCATGATAAGTACGGACACGATCGGGTCGCCCAAATCATTACCTTTGGCACCTTGGCCGCCAAGCAAGCCCTGCGTGACGTTGGGCGGGTCTTTGGGCTATCGACTTTTGAAATGAGTGATTGGAGTGCGGCCGTCCCTAACCAACTACACATCACGCTGAAACAAGCCTATCAGGGCTCACAGCGTCTACAGAATATGGTGGCGGATTCATCTAAAAATCGACTGTTATTTGAGACGGCCCAACGAATAGAAGGCTTACCGCGGCATTACTCGACCCATGCCGCCGGGGTGGTCCTTAGTCAGCAACCGTTGATTACGATTGTTCCGCTGCAAGCTGGTAGTGAGACGATGATGATGACGCAATATACTAAGGATACCGTGGAAGCGGTCGGTCTATTGAAGATGGACTTTCTGGGACTGCGAAACTTATCCTTAATGGCGAGTGCGTTGCATTACGTTCAGCGCCAGACGGGCAAGCCGTTAGCGATAACCAAAATCGATTTAAATGATCCGGAAACGTTAAAACTCTTTCAGGCTGGCGACACGACCGGCGTCTTCCAATTTGAATCGGGTGGGATCCGCAACGTCTTACGTAAATTGCATCCTGATAATTTTGAACTGGTGGCGGCCGTAAACGCACTGTACCGGCCGGGGCCAATGGAAAACATTGACCACTTCATTGCCCGCAAACAGGGGCGTGAAGCCGTCAGCTACCCGGCTGACGAGTTAGCGCCAATTTTAGGCCCCACTTACGGTATCTTGGTCTATCAAGAACAAGTCATGCAAGTTGCCGCGGTCATGGGAGGCTTTACATTAGGCGAAGCCGACTTATTGCGGCGGGCGATGAGTAAGAAGAAACGGGCCGTGATTGATGAAATGCGGCAGAAGTTTATCGCTGGCGCTCAGGCCAACGGGTTTGGCCCGGACGTTGCAACGCAGGTCTACCAATATATTGAACAATTCGCAAATTATGGATTTAATCGCTCACATGCGGTAGCTTATAGTAAGATGGCGTTTGAGCTGGCTTACCTGAAGGTTCATTTTCCGGGGGCGTTCTTTACGTCGTTAATGAACTCGGTGATGGGTAACGGCACGAAACTCAAGCAGTACTTAGCCGAAGCCAAACAGCATCACGTGGCCATCGTGCCACCCGATATTAATCGGAGTGGGCAGTACTTTGATTGGAACGGCAAACAGATTATTTTCGGCTTGAGCTCGATCAAGGGCTTACGACGTGACTTTATTCAAAGCGTTATTGGTGAACGGAAGGCTAACGGACCGTTTAAGAACTTGCAGCAATTCATGCAGCGCATCGAATCTAAGTGGTTGAAAGATGATTTAATGACGGCTTTGATTTATGCTGGGGCATTTGACCACTTTGGACTCAACCGGGCAGAGTTATTGACCGGTGTGCCGGAGTTAATGTCGAGTGCAGAATTGGCTGGCAACAGTATGAGCTTGTTTGCATCATTAGCTCCAAAGATCAAAAAGCAACCGGAATTGCCGCTAGGTGAACGGTTAGCCAAAGAAGCTGAATACCTGGGGGCTTACGTTTCTGGCCATCCGGTGGAAACTTATCAGTGGCTGGCACAAAAGCAGCGGACGAGTTTGATAAGTACGCTCACTAATGAGCAACGGGTTAAACTTTTGGTCTATATTACGAAGATTCGGACGATCCGGACGAAGCGGGGTCAGGCGATGGCGTTTGCCACGGGCAGTGACCTTTCTGGTGAGATTGATTTAACGATTTTTCCGAATACGTATCAACGGTTGCAAGATCAATTGCAGACGGAAAGCATCGTATTGATCAGTGGGAAGGTCGAGCAACAGCGGGGGCTACAAGTCATCGTGGATAATTGGCAATTGGCGGATCAGTTTCCAAAACCAACGGGACAATTATTCTTACGATTACAGCCTAACCAGGATGACGCGACCGTGCAAAAGCAAATTTTGGGGTTACTACGGCAGTCTCCTGGGCCGAACCCCGTTTTAATCTACTCGGTCAGTGCCCACCGAACAGTTGAACTAAATTCACAGTATTGGGTCAGTGAAAATGCAGAATTATTTGGAGCGCTTACAACGTTATTAGGTCGCGATAATGTGGTGATGAAGAACGTAACCCCCTGATTTGACGGCGTTTTCACCATGATTTAATTTGCGAAAATAACAGACAATCAGTTTTAAAAGTGTTAGAATCACTTATGGAGTTACGAACTCAATTTATTGCCTGAGGTGAAAAAATGAAACGCATTGGTATTTTAACCAGTGGCGGCGACGCTCCTGGTATGAATGCGGCCGTTCGCTCCGTTGCTCGTAAAGCAATGGCCGAAGGGTTAGAAGCATACGGCATCAACTACGGCTTTGCTGGGTTGGTTGCTGGTGACATTCATAAAATTGAAGCAGCAGATGTTGACGGTGTGGTCAACCAAGGTGGAACCTTGTTATATTCCGCACGTTATCCTGAGTTTGCTCATGAAGAAGGTCAATTAAAAGGAATCGAACAACTGAAGCGATTCGGTATCGATGCCTTGGTCGTTATTGGTGGCGATGGCTCTTACCATGGTGCCTTACGTTTAACTGAACACGGCTACAACACGATTGGTCTTCCCGGAACAATCGACAATGATATTCCATTTACTGATTTCACGATTGGTTTTGATACGGCGGTTAACACTGACGTTGAAGCACTTGATCGGATTTATGATACGGCTCACAGTCATGACCGGACTTTCGTTGTGGAAGTTATGGGTCGTGGCGCTGGTGACGTTGCAATGTGGGCTGGTGTTTCTGCCGGTGCCGATGCAATCGTGATCCCAGAACTTGATTGGGATATGGAAACGATCGCAAACAAGATCAAGCACAACCGTGCTAATGGTCATCGTTGCAACATCGTTGTCTTGGCCGAAGGGGTTATGAGCGCCGACGAATTCGTCGAAAAGTTATCACAATACGGTGACTTTGATGCTCGTGCCAACACCATCGGTCATATGCAACGTGGTGGTCGTCCAACGGCTAAGGACCGTGTCTTGGCAAGCAAGATGGGTGCTTACGCTGTTGAACTCTTACTTAGCGGTAAGGGTGGTTTAGCGGTTGGGATTCAAGAAAACCAATTAGTTAGCCACGACATCCTGGACCTATTCGATTCTAAACATAAAGCGGAATTATCACTTAGCAAGTTGAACGAAGAACTTTCATTCCACTAATAAGTGCTAACCACTTTATTACTAAACTCTGATAAAAATGACGTTAATGTCTTTTTATAAAAAACTTTCAAGGGAGAGATTTTTCTTATGAAGAAAACCAAGATTGTTTCAACACTTGGTCCTGCCAGCACCGATACTGACACTATTGTTAAATTAATCGAAGCCGGCGCAAATATTTTCCGCTTTAACTTCTCACATGGAGATCATGCAGAACATTTGGATCGTTTAACTAAGGTCCACGAAGCAGAAAAGATTACGGGTAAGACTGTTGGTATCATGCTTGATACCAAGGGTGCTGAAATTCGGACGACCGTTCAAAAAGACGGTAAGTCTGAATACAAGATCGGTGATAAGGTACGTATTTCTATGGACGATTCACTTGAATCAACCAAGGAAAAGATTGCCGTTACCTATGATGGCCTTTATGACGATGTTCATGTTGGCGGTCATGTCCTCTTCGATGATGGTTTATTAGACATGAAGATCGATGAAAAAGACGATGCACATCGCGAATTAGTTACGACTGTTCAAAATGCCGGCGTCTTGGGCTCACGTAAAGGTACTAACGCTCCTGGCGTTTCTATCAACTTACCTGGGATTACTGAAAAAGACTCAGACGATATTCGTTTCGGTTTGGATCATGAAATCAACTACATTGCTGCTTCATTCGTTCGTAAGCCACAAGATGTCTTAGACATCCGTGAATTACTTGAAGAAAAGCATATGGAACACGTTCAAATCTTCCCTAAGATCGAATCACAAGAAGGTATCGACAACGTCGATGAAATTCTTAAGGTTTGTGATGGTTTGATGGTTGCTCGTGGTGACATGGGTGTTGAAATTCCAGCTGAAAATGTGCCTTTGGTACAAAAGAGCTTGATCAAGAAGTGTAACGCTTTAGGTATGCCAGTTATCACTGCTACCCAAATGTTAGACTCAATGCAAGAAAACCCACGTCCTACTCGTGCCGAAGCATCTGACGTTGCCAACGCTGTCTTTGACGGTACTGACGCAACCATGCTTTCTGGTGAAAGTGCTAACGGTCTTTACCCTGTTGAATCTGTTGCCATGATGGCTAAGATCGACGAAAAGGCTGAAAACACTTTGGCTGAAAATGGTAACTTACAATTAAACCGTTTCGACAAGACCAGTGTTACGGAAACAATCGGTATTGCGATTGCCCGTGCTGCTAAGAACTTAAACATTAAGACGATTGTTGCTGCGACTGAATCTGGCTACACTGCTAAGATGATTTCGAAGTACCGTCCTAATGCTGATATCTTAGCTATCACTTTTGACGAACGGACTCAACGTGGCTTAATGGTTAACTGGGGTGTTCAACCAATCGTGGCTGACAAACCAGAAACCACTGATGACATGTTTGATTTAGCTGCTTCTAAAGCTGTTGAACTTGGCTTTGCCAAGGAAGGCGACTTAATCTTGATTACTGCCGGTGTGCCAGTTGGCGAACGCGGTACGACTAACATCATGAAGATCCAATTAATTGGTTCTAAGTTAGCTGATGGTCAAGGTGTTGGTGATGAAACGGTTATCGGTAAAGCCGTAATCGCAACGTCAGCACAAGAAGCTATCGACAAGGCTGTTGAAGGCGGCGTCTTAGTTACTAAGACTACCGACAAAGACTACTTACCAGCAATCGAAAAGTCTAGCGCTTTAGTTGTTGAAAATGGTGGTTTAACTTCACACGCTGCCGTTGTTGGTATCTCAATGGGTATTCCTGTTATCGTTGGTGTTAAGGATGCCACTACTGTGATTGCCGATGGTCAATTGATCACCGTTGATTCACGTCGTGGGATTGTTTACCGCGGTGCTTCAAACGCCCTTTAAGATCAAATTTAATTTGATTTCGAAAAGTCGTCGCTTTGCGACGGCTTTTTATTTACATAGCTGTAGCCAAGATCCTGGCTTGGGGTTGGGACTTTTAACGGTTAATTACCGTGAATCCTCGTAATTTGGGGCGTTTTCAGTTACAATAAATATCACGTGAGGTGTCGTATGGAAAGTTGGTTATTTTTATTAGCAATTTTGGTCGTAGCCTGGTTAGGAAAAAATCAGTCGTTACAAATTGCGACCGGAGTGGTTTTGCTGATCAAGTTAATTCCGAATACGAATAAACTTTTAACCACGATCGGTCAAAAAGGGATCAATTGGGGCGTAACGGTCATTACCGTTGCTATCTTGATTCCAATCGCGACCGGTCAGATTGGGTTTCGGGATCTATTGCACGCGTTTAAATCGCCGGTCGGTTGGATCGCGGTCGCGTGTGGTGTCCTGGTATCGGTCCTGTCTTTTCACGGGGTCGGTCTCTTGTCAGCGACGCCGGAGATTACGGTGGCCCTCGTGTTTGGAACGATTATGGGGGTTGTCTTATTAAAGGGCATCGCCGCCGGCCCAATTATTGCGGCCGGAATTACTTATTGCATTATTCAAGTCCTACATCTTAGTTTACAGTAGGTTAAAGGAGCAAAATTAATGGACAGTATTATGGGAATGGTGGTTACTGCAAAGGTAACCGATGAAAATGATGACGCGTACTTTGTACAGGCGAATGGTCAAACATTGTGGGTCGATAAGGATGAACCAGAAAAACCGTTACACATTGGCGGTTCTTACGAAGGCTTTGTTTATGAGAATGAAGATCACCGTCTACAAATGACGCGCCACGTTCCAGAAATTTCGTTTGATCAGTTTGTCTGGGGAACCGTTGTCCGGACGCGCCATGATTTAGGGGTGTTCGTAGATGTTGGTTTACCTAATAAAGACTTCGTGGTTTCATTGGATGAACTTCCAACGATTAGCCGTCTATGGCCGAAGAAGGATGACCGCCTCTACATTAAATTGACGCGGGATAATAAAGACCGGCTTTGGGGAACCTTAGCTGAAATGACGGATTTCCAAGCATTAGCGACACCGTATAACAAAGAACAAGTTAAAAATTCGGATACTGAAGTGACCGTTTTACGATTAAAAATTGTTGGGACAACGGTTATTACCGATGATAACCATTTAGGCTTTGTCCACCCGTCAGAACGGGATCAAGAACCACGTTTGGGGCAACATATGAAAGCCCGCGTTATCGGTTATTTACGTGATGGCGAATTGAACTTGTCGCTTAAACCACGGGGCTACGAAGAAATTGGTGATGATGCGCAGATGTTGTTGGCCGCACTCCAACATCAAGCGGACCATAAGTTACCATTTTGGGATAAAAGTGATCCGGAAGATATCCGGACGTACTTTGGCATCAGCAAGTCCCAATTCAAGCGGGCCGTCGGTAATTTATTAAAACAACGCTTGATCAGTCAGGAACCTGGCGAAATCAAGTTGGTGGAACCAACCGATGAGCAAGCCGAAGATTGAGCAACGAATGCAGGACCAGCTTGCTGATTACCTGCATTTTTTGCGTGTCGAGCGCGGCCTGGTAACGAATAGTATAAAAAGCTATTCGCAAGATTTAACGGAATTTAGTCAATATTTGATGACGCAAAAAATCACTGATTATAATGATGTTGACCGCTACGTGTTACTGAATTACTTGCAGTTTCTAGACGATGGGGGTAAATCACGGAATACGATCATCCACAGTGTCTCTAGTCTGCGTAAGTTTTTTCAGTATTTGGCGCAGTTACACCAGGTTGACAGTGATCCCATGATTAAGATCGATACGCCTAAGCGTGCCCAACATTTGCCACAGGTGTTATCACCACATGAAGTGGAACGGTTGTTGGCTGTCCCTAAGTTGGATAAACCGTTGGGATTACGTGACCGGACGATCTTAGAAGTGATGTACGCCACCGGGTTACGGGTTAGCGAGACAATTAACTTGAAACTTGACGATTTGCATTTAGACTTAGGACTGATTCAAACGATTGGGAAGGGCGACAAGGAACGCATTATTCCGATTGGTGACGTTGCCATTGATTTTGTGGAGCAGTACTTGAAGACTGCCCGTCCGAAACTCGCCTCGCCTAAGCGTCGCAACACGTACTTGTTTCTAAATAATCATGGTGGACAACTCACGCGGCAAGGTGTTTGGAAGAATTTAAAAGCGGAAGTTAAAGCCGCTGGAATTGAAAAGAACGTCACGCCCCATACGTTGCGCCACTCGTTTGCGACCCATATTTTGGAAAATGGTGCGGATCTACGGGTCGTCCAAGAACTTTTAGGACACGCGGATATTTCCACGACCCAGATCTACACGCACATTACGAAAAAACGACTTGCAGAAGTCTATAATAAATACCATCCGCGTGCTTAATAAGGAGGTCCACGTTGCTAGTTAAATATCGAAAAGATTATGAGAAAGTAGCGATGGGATTGTTATCGTTTATTCCCGATTTCAAAGACCTAGCGCACTTACAGACCGAGATGCAGTGGTACCTTGCCACTGACAACCATCAGCTATTGCTGTGGCGGCAAGCCGATGGTGACTTTAGCGGCATCATTGGCATCGAGGTTGGGCCTGACTTTGTCTTAGTTCACCATGATTCACTGTCACCAGAAGAACGGACGGCCGACAATCAACAACAGATGTTGGATGAGCTAGCAGCGCTGTACCCGCATAAGCGGGTCATGGGAACCTTAGACATGGCGTCAATTATTGGCGAGTGGGAGCGAAATCGTGACAAACAATCAACAACAACCAATCACCATTAAAATTTCTGAATTTGAAGGTCCCCTTGATCTGCTGCTCCATTTGATTCGACAGAATAAAATGGATATTTATGATATTCCCATTGCGGACATTACCCAGCAGTACCTAGATTACTTGCACTCAATGCAGGCGTTAAAATTAGACATTGCGGGTGATTATCTGGTCATGGCAGCGACTTTGATGACGATTAAGAGTCGTTACTTATTGCCACAGCCAGAACCAGATGATGACGAAGATGCAGCTGAAGATGATCCTAGAGACTCGTTAGTGGCAGAACTGTTGGCTTATAAGGTCTATCAAGAAGCTGCCGGTGAACTGCGGGTCAAGGAACAGGCGCGTCATCAACATTTCACACGTGAAGCGATGCTAGTGCCCAGTGATTTGAGTGCACCTAAGCTCACGGCTGGAATTACGGTTGACGATCTGCAGGCTGCTTTTCGGCAATTAGTTGATAAACGCCGTCGGGCACGGCCACTAACTAAAACGGTCGTGGCTGAGAGCGTGAATATCGACGTTCGGATGACTCAAATCAAAACGCAGTTGCAGCGTCACCATACGGGGATGGCATTTGCGGATTTATTCACGGTAACGGCGAGTGATGAAATGTTGGTGACAACTTTCATGGCCGTCCTTGAATTAACGAAACAAGCGCAGATCAAACTAACGCAACGTGATCAATTGGGACCGATTCATTTAACTTTAAGGCGGGAAGAACAACAGCATGACGAACATTGAACAAATTGAAGGGCTACTGTTTGTAGCCGGTGATGAAGGAATCACCGTGGCGGAAATTGAACACGCCACGAGTTTTGCTAAGCCGGCCATCACCACGATGTTGACCAATCTAGCGACCAAGTATGACCAGGACCCCGACTGTGCACTGATGGTGTTGTCGACTGAGAATACTTACCGTTTGGCAACGAAGGCCGCGGTTGCACCAGTATTGAAACGGTACTTTGAAGCGCCGTTATCGACGAGCTTGTCACAGGCTTCACTAGAAGTACTGGCAATTATTGCGTACCGGCAACCACTGACCCGGATTGAAATTGATGAGATTCGGGGGGTTCAAAGTGGCTCAACGATTCAGAAGCTCGTTTTACGACAGTTAGTGACTGAAACGGGACGCTTAAGCGAACCCGGCCGACCAATTTTGTACGGGACGACTGAATTATTTTTGGACTACTTTGGCTTAAAGACACTAGACGACTTACCTACAATTGATCTGGACGCACTGAGCGATGCTGAAAATCCAGCACCAGAAACGGACCTATTCCTCAATGCGTTTCAAGATAAATTGCAGGGCGACGACCAAGATCGAGAGGAAAACTAATGGCAGAACGTTTACAAAAAGTTATGGCGGAAGCGGGCGTTGCTTCCCGACGTAAATCTGAAGTGTTGATCACTTCCGGATACGTCAAAGTTAATGGAAAGACTGTAACCACGCTTGGGGTTAAAGTGGAACCAAGTGACCACGTTGAAGTGAAGGGGCTTCCGTTGAATGCGGAGAGCCTAGTCTATTATTTGTTTTACAAGCCACGCGGAGTCGTTACGACTGTCCACGATGAAAAGGGTCGTAAAACGGTCATGGACTTCTTTAAGGACGTCCCTGAACGGATCTATCCGGTGGGCCGTTTAGACTACGACACGTCGGGTTTATTGATTATGACTAATGATGGTGACTTGGCTAACCGTTTGACCCACCCTAAGTACGAAGTTAAAAAGACGTACTTGGCAAAAGTTGAAGGGGTGCCAACGAACGCCGACTTAAAACAACTCCGATTAGGTGTTGAAATTGACGGTCGGACGACCGCACCAGCGAAGTCTAACTTGTTAGATAGCGATCATAAAAAAAATAATGCTTTAGTCCAATTGACGATTCATGAGGGTCATAACCACCAAGTGAAGAATATGTTGGCTGCAATCGGGCACCCCGTAACGAAGCTAAAGCGCGAGCGGTATGGTGTTCTAGATTTGCAAAGTTTACAACCTGGTGAGTATCGTAAATTAAAGCCAATTGAAATTAGTAAGTTAAAAGGTGAAAGATAGCGCTTGCATTTTAATAACATTGCGCTTAGAATATAAATGTAAAAATAAATATTTGGTTCATCTTCAGGGCAGGGTGTAATTCCCGACCGGCGGTAAAAACCCGCGACCTATGCAGTGGCATAGTGATTTGGTGCAATTCCAAAGTCGACAGTTAAAGTCTGGTATAAAGAAGATCGAGCTTATTTGCCATAAACTTGCAAGTAAGACCGCCCGGATGACAGTAACTGTTATTCGTGCGGTCTTTTTACTTAGGTATGACAATGGGGTTCAATTGAAGATGACCCATAGGAGGGTGCGTTATGGAACAAACGACGTTACGCCGACTAGTGGGCATTGCCTTACTCGGCGCGTGTGCATATGTATTGATGTTACTGGAGTTTCCGATTCTTCCCGCGGCAACGTGGATGAAGATTGATTTCTCGGATATTCCGATTTTGATTGGGCTACTGCTTTACGGGGTTGGTGGTGCGTTCACCATCACGGTGCTAAAGTTAGTGATTCATTCTGCGACGATGGGGTTTGCCATTTATGATCTAATCGGCTCTTTAGCAAGCTTTTTAGGCTCTGCTAGCTTGATTATTGTCTTTGCGGTCGTTTTACGCTACTACAAAGGTAATCCCAAGTACCGGCTACCATTGGCGGTGGGGATAGCAACGATTGTTTTGACCGTGGTCGAGTCGACGGCGAACTTAACGTTTGTATTGCCGTTTTATTTACAGGTCATGGGCTTCAATCTCCAATTATCATTAAGTAAGTTTGTGTTGTTTGTGGTGGTACCGTTCAACTTAATCAAGGGTGTCCTGGTTGGGACGGTCTTCGGGCTAGTTTACCAACGGTTGGCCAAGTGGCTCGGCAATCATAATCAATTAACAAGTCGAGTTTAATCAAAAAAAGTTAATGCGAGTGCCCACTTTTCACGGAGTTAACGTTGAGGAGTGGGTACTTTTTTTGTGTTGATTGGTTCATTGTAGCGGGGCGTGCTATGCTATTAGAATTGAGAGGAGGCGTCGGTGTGTTTTCAGACTATGTCTTATTTTTATTTGCGACCCAACCACGACGGGCCAAAGGGATTTTTAACGTACTGCGGGGTCGTCGAACCGTATCGACATTGTTTGCTGGACTGACGTACGGTTGCTTAGACCAGCTAGACAGTTGGCACGGGGTACCGCTGGAAAAATTTGTGGCAACGGCGGCGCAACTACAAAGTACTGGGGACCTCGTTAGTCCGACGCCTGGGTATTATCAGTTAACCGCGCAGGGCGCGACTCGGCAAAAAAGTCAGTGGGCATTACGCTACCAGCCCGTTGCCTTGCACGTTTTTCAAACAACGGACGTCCGTCGCTTTGCAGCCCTAAGTCAATTAGCGCTACAGGTCGCGTCTGAAGCGGCTCACCGCGAGAATCGTTACTATCCGGTGACGACTGACCCGGGTGTTCAAGCTATCGTCAAGGCGTGGTTTCGGCGCTTTCACGGTCCCACGTTGGGGCAAAACATTTTTGATGGGTTACAAGCCTTTTTGGTGAGCTTACCCGATGAATTAGCACAGATCTTTGTTCAGAGTCTGACCGGCTACCAGTTTCCCGGACAAACGGACGCCCAGCTCGCAACTACTTTCAAGCGGTCACCAGTTGAAATATTAGTCATCCGCAAAGACCTGATGTGTCGCTGGGTCATCTGGCTGGGTCAGCACCAAACGGATCCGCTGTGGGCGCTCCTAGCCCCCTTAGTGAAAGTTTCACCAGTCAGCAGTAGCGCGCAGCGAACCTTCCAGGACTTCTTACAAGTTGGCGATTTGGAAAATATTTCTAAACGGCGCCATCTGAAACTCAGTACGGTCCGTGAACACTTACTGGAAGTCGCCATTTTAACGCCGGACTTCCCCTTTGAACGGTTGCTGACAAAAACGGTCAGTCAGCAATTAACGACGATTTTTGCGGATCAGCCCGAATTAACGACTTGGCAGTTCGCACAGGTTCAAACCGTGATGCCGCAATTGGATTTTTTCTATTTCCGACTCTTTCAGATTATGAGGTGTCAACATGAACGAGGATGAATTACACGACTTACTAAAGCAAAAGTACGGGTTTGACCACTTTCGTGCGGGCCAACTAGAAGTTATTCAGCAATTATTAGCTGGGCAAGACGTGTTAGCCGTTTTACCGACCGGGACGGGTAAGTCCTTGATTTACCAATTAGTTGGGAGCGTGGTACCCGGATTAGTCGTTGTTGTTTCACCCTTGATTTCGTTGATGCAAGACCAAGTTGCGCGGTTGAATTATCAGGGTGAAAAGCGGGTGGCTGCGTTGACGTCCCAACTAGACTTTGGGGCGCGGCAGCACTTACTGAATCACCTCCAAGCCGTTAAATACTTATTTATCTCACCCGAAATGTTGAGTCAGGATGCCGTGATGGCCGCGTTAAAACTGGTTCCGATCGCCTTATTTGTCGTGGACGAAGCACACTGTATTTCAACGTGGGGCCCCGATTTTCGCCCGGATTACCGGTCATTAGGGGCGTTACGTGCCGATTTAGGCCAACCCCGAACGTTGATGCTCACCGCGACGGCGACTAAGCACGTTCGTCAAGACATTCTCCAGCAATTACGGGTACCCAATGCACACCAAATCTTACACTCAGTCAACCGGCCCAACATTTATTTAGCGGTTGCCAATCTCAGTGATGAGGCGGCTAAACGTGTTCGGCTGCAGCAATTAGTGACCACGGTTGCGGGGCCGGCCATCGTTTATTTCAGTTCCAAACGGCAAACGGACTTGATTGCGGAGTGGCTACGCGATCAGACCGGCTTGCGGGTTGCGGCGTACCATGCTGGGCTATCAGCGGAGGACCGTTTCAAAATTCAGCAGCAGTTTATGGCTGGTGATTTAGACGTAATTTGTGCAACGTCGGCCTTTGGTATGGGAATCAATAAAGCGGATATCCGGATGGTGATTCATTATCATCTGCCCACCACGTTAGCGGATTACGTTCAAGAAATTGGTCGTGCTGGTCGGGATGGGCAACCATCATTAGCGGTGATTTTATACGTTCCGGGGGATGAAGCCCTTGTCCGTAATTTAAATGAACTAACCGCGGCAACGCCTAACGAAATTGAACAAGATTACCAACGCTTTATCCGGCGACAGGAACCGACCGATGAGGTGAGTCAGGTGTTACAATATTACTGGCAACACCAGGCGACGGTTGCTGAAGTGACGGCGTTATTTGCCACCCGGACCGAAGCCAAGGAGCGGGAACTGCGAGAATTGTTGAAGTACGTTACGAGCACCACTTGTCGGCGTGCGGTCATGCTGAATTACTTTGATGAAGAAGCGCCGGCCCACGATGACGGTTGTTGTCAGCTAGACGGGGAAGCACTCCCACTGGAAACGCTGGGGTTGATTCGAACGGTAACGACTGTAACCTCACAAGCATCGGACTGGGAAAAAGCCTTAACCCGGCTGTTTTTACCAAATTCTTAAAGAAATCGATTAAGGGTTATGTTACAATATTGGTTGAAAGTTTTTTGAGGAGGAACACCCTATGAGTCAAAAAAATGATAATGATAAGCCTCAGGCAGATAAGCCCTGGGATAAAACTTTTGAAGACGATCGGGATGACTCGGGCAATTTATCGCGAACTCAAAAACGCAAGCAAGATAGTAGTAATTCAACGTTAACCACCATTCTAGTGGTTTTAATTTTGTTGCTCGCCTTAGCACCAATTGGTTATTTTTTGGTGAAGAAAAATTCGCTCAATAATCCGCAACAGACCGAACAAGTTGCTAGTTCTAGTTCGAAGAAATCTTCGACAAAGGTCGCTGATAAATCGAGTGCCACTAGTAAAAAGAGTGCCTCCGAAGCGGCAGCTAAGAAAAAGGCTGCTGCTAAGAGTAGTAGCGTCGCCCTAGCGAGTTCCAAAGCCGCTAGTAACAAGGCCGCTGCTAAATCCGACTCTGAAGATTCTGCGAGTACTAAGAGTAGTTCCAGTGCAAGCAGCAGCAGTAGTTCTTCAGCAGGCGGTAAGTACGTCACGGTAGAAGCTGGTCAAGGTGTCTACCGGGTCGCGACGAATGCGGGGATTTCCGTGGATAAGTTACTTGAATTAAATGGCTTATCCTCAGGAGCCACCATTTCGGCAGGCCAGCGGTTACGTGTCCGTTAAAAGCACGAATTTTGGATAGTGAGGGTATAGTTAATGGCTGAACAAGCACTTCAAGTAGCCATCGATGGGCCAGCTTCGGCTGGTAAAAGTACCGTGGCCAAGCTGGTTGCCAAACGGTTTGGCTATATTTATGTCGACACCGGTGCAATGTACCGGGCCGTGACGCTGTGGGCAATGCAACACGATGTCAGCCTGACAGACGAAGCGGCTGTCATTGCGTCGATGCAGTCGTTAAAGATTAGCTTTAAGCCGGGCGAACCTGATCAGTTAGTTTTTGCTAACTCGCAGGATATCACCCAAGCGATTCGACAACCGGACGTGACGAATAACGTGTCAACGATTGCCGCTTTGCCAAAGGTACGAACTATTTTGACGGATCAGCAACGGGAAATGGCTGATGCTGGCGGCATCGTGATGGACGGTCGTGACATTGGCACGACGGTACTGCCACATGCTGAAGTCAAAATTTTCTTGGTGGCTTCTGCGGCGGAACGGGCAAAACGCCGGTACGCAGAAAACATCAAAAAAGGAATTGAAACTCCCTTAGCCCAATTGCAGGCTGAAATTGAATTACGGGACCATAAAGACTCGACCCGTAAGGTTTCACCATTGACGCAGGCGGCGGATGCCGTACTGGTCGATACAACACCAATGTCCATCGAAGAAGTGGTCACAACGATCGCTGAAATTATAAAAAAACAAAGTTCAACAATCTAATTGCATTAAGTTAATGCTTTTAGCTGGCTTTTCATAGCTTTTTCGGCTATGATATAGGTTAGAGTTATTGTTGACAGGAGGAAATTTGCATGAGTGAAAACGAAAACAGTCAAAATGAGAAAAATGAACTTTTAGACGCTTTAAATAGCGTTGAAGAAGTTAACGTCGGTGACGTTGTTAAGGGTGAAGTCTTAGCAATTGACGACGACAAGCAAGTTATTGTTGGGATCCAAGGTACCGGTGTTGAAGGGGTCGTTCCTTTGAAGGAACTCTCAACACAACGGGTCGAAGATGTCAACGATGTCGCTAAAGTTGGTGACGTCTTAGACTTGGTTGTCATTTCTCGGATTGGCAGCGACAAAGAAAACGGCAGTTATTTACTGTCACATCGTCGGTTAGAAGCTCGCAAAGTTTGGGACGATGTTGAAAAAGAATACGAAGCAGGTCACACGATTAAAGCTCCGGTAACACAAGTTGTTAAGGGCGGGTTAGTCGTTGACGCTGGTGTTCGTGGCTTCATCCCTGCCTCAATGATTGATGATCATTACGTTGAAGATTTAAACGCCTACAAAGGCCAAGAACTTGAACTTAAGATTATTGAAATTGAACCTAGCGAAAACCGTTTGATCTTATCACACCGTGCCGTTGTCGAAAAGCAACGCGAAGCACAACGTGAAGAAGCTTTGAAGACTTTACAAGCTGGCGAAACGGTTGAAGGTAAAGTTGCTCGTTTGACTAACTTCGGGGCCTTTGTTGACCTTGGCGGTATCGACGGGTTGGTTCACGTTTCTGAAATTTCATACGAACGGGTTGAAAAGCCTGCTGACGTATTGAAGGTTGGTCAAGAAGTTACGGTTAAGATTTTATCCGTTGACGCAGACCGCGAACGGGTTTCATTATCCATCAAAGCAACCTTACCAGAACCTTGGGACGGGATTGAAGAAAAAGCGCCACAAGGTGCCGTTCTTGATGGGAAAGTTAAACGTTTGACTAGCTTTGGGGCCTTCGTTGAAGTATTCCCTGGCGTTGAAGGTTTAGTTCACATTTCTCAAATTTCACACCAACACATTGCAACGCCAAATGACGTTTTAAAGGTTGGCCAAGAAATCAAAGTTAAGGTCTTAGATGTTCGTCCTGACGAAAAGCGCTTAGCTTTATCCATCAAAGCTTTGGAAGAAAAGCCACAAGCTGCTGAAGGCGAAGAAGAAGCCGCTCAACCAGAACGTCGTAGCAACAACCGTCGTCGTAACAACAATAGTCGCGACAACCGGACTGCTAGCGAACGTTCAACGGCGAACGCCCCAGAAGAACAAAGTGGTTTCACTTTAGGCGATTTGATCGGTAACGAATTGAAGAATGCTGGAAACAACAATGATGAAAACTAATCATTGATTGAGTAAAAAATACCCTTCAAGCTTGCCTTGAAGGATATTTTTTTATGATTATGAATTATTTAGGCAAAGGAGGAATTTAGATGGCAAAACCAGTTGTCGCCATTGTCGGGCGCCCGAACGTTGGGAAATCGACTATTTTTAACCGGATCGCCGGTGACCGGATTTCAATTGTTGAAGATACGCCGGGGGTTACTCGTGACCGCATCTATGCGAACAGCGAGTGGCTTGGACAGTCGTTCAGCTTAATTGACACCGGGGGGATCGACATTGAAGACGCCCCGTTCATTAAGCAAATTACGGAACAAGCCGAAATTGCGATTGATGAAGCTGACGTGATCATTTATTTGGTTAGCGTCAAGGGTGGGGTGACCGATGCGGATGAGCACGTTGCCCAAATCCTATACCGGTCAGATAAACCGGTCGTTTTAGGAGTCAACAAGGTCGATAATCCTGAGTTACGCTCGGAGATTTATGACTTCTATTCACTCGGTTTCGGTGATCCATACCCATTGTCTGGGTCACACGGCTTAGGGCTGGGTGATTTATTAGACGCCGTCGTGAAAAACTTCCCTGAAAAAAGTGGCGAAGATGAACCTGGGACGATTCGTTTCAGTTTGATTGGTCGGCCTAACGTTGGTAAATCTTCAATTGTCAACGCGCTGCTAGGAGAAGACCGGGTCATCGTCTCAGACGTGGCTGGGACGACCCGTGATGCCATTGATACGAAGTTTACCGATGAGGCTGGCGACCGCTTTGTCATGGTCGACACGGCCGGAATTCGTAAGAAGGGTAAAGTCTACGAAAACACCGAGCGTTACAGTGTCATGCGGGCGTTAAAGGCCATTGACAACAGTGACGTCGCCCTGTTCGTGATCAACGGTGAAGAAGGCATTCGTGAGCAAGATAAGCGGGTCGCTGGCTACGCGCATGAAGCGGGTAAGGCGATTATTATCGTGGTCAACAAGTGGGACCTGGTCAAAAAGGATAACCACACGATGAAGGAATTTGAAGCCTACATTCGGGATCAATTCGTTTACTTGGCCTACGCACCGATCATCTTTGTTTCTGCGAAGACGACGCAGCGTTTGGAACAATTACCTGCTTTGATCAAGCAAGTTAATACGAACCACATGCGTCGAATCCAGTCTTCCGTCTTAAATGACGTCATTATGGATGCGATTGCGATGAATCCGACACCAAGTGACAACGGGAAACGCTTACGAGTTTACTACGCGACTCAAGTGGCTATTCAGCCACCAACTTTCGTGGTATTCGTCAACGACCCTGATATGATGCACTTTTCGTACGAACGCTTTTTAGAAAATCAGATTCGGAACGCGTTTGATTTTACCGGGACACCGATCCATATGATCGAACGGCGCCGAAAGTAGCCGGAAGCCTGTAAAACCAGCATTTTAGCACAATCAATTGGGGTTGTAAATAATTATTACTCGATTCCGATATTTTATGCAAAAGGTCTAAAAAAGCTTGCTATTACAGCATTCCTATGCTATCTTTGATGAAGAAATGATGCTTGTCATCGTTTCTCTCATTTTTGGACCACTCAAAAATGATCATCTGGATGTACGTCATTTAAAAAAAGACTTCTACATCTTCACTCTGTAAAGGGGAGGTGAATTCAAACATGGCAAACAAGGCTGAATTAGTTAACAATGTTGCTGCCGCAACTAACTTAACTAAGAAAGACGCAACTGCTGCAGTAGATGCAGTTTTTGCATCAATCCAAGACACTCTTGCAAAGGGTGAAAAAGTTCAACTGATCGGATTTGGTAACTTCGAAGTACGTGAACGTGCTGCTCGTAAGGGCCGTAACCCACAAACTGGTGACGAAATCCAAATTCCAGCAAGCAAAGTACCTGCATTTAAACCAGGGAAAGCTTTGAAGGATGCAGTTAAATAATTTTCATAAAGTGCAAACTTTTTAAGTCAGTATAGCAATCGTTATACTGGCTTTTTTGTACTGTTTTGCGTTATGCTTATTAGTCGAATTGCACGGCGACATTGATCGGCGTGCAGTCATACTAACTTAAACTTGGGCTAAACTAACGGAGGCGTAGTTGGTGGCCCAAGCCATTCTTAAGGGGTGTACCATGTCTTACTCAGAAAAAATGCTTGCCGCCTTGTCAAATGGGCAACTTGAAACGGCCAAGAAACACTTTGCCTGGGCATTACGCAAAGATGATGACGACACGTTGTTTAGCTTGGCCGAAGAACTCTACGGACTTGGATTTTTAAAGCAATCCGCCCGTACTTATCAAAAACTATTAAAAAAATATCCCAATGAAGATGATTTAAAAACGGGATTAGCCGATATTGCCATTGATGAAGGTGATACGGACCTGGCCTTGGATTATTTACACCAGGTTAAGCCAGATTCACCAGCTTACGTTCAAGCGCTGCTCGTTGAAGCGGACCTGTACCAAACGCAGGAACTGTTTGAAGTGAGCGAACAAAAGCTATTGGAAGCTTACCGAATTGATTCGGACGAACCGATCGTTGAATTTGCGTTAGCTGAATTTTACTTCTTGATTCGTAACTATAATAAGGCGATTAATTTCTATTTGGACTTGATCAAAAAGGGTCAACTGGAAATTTCTAAAGTTAATTTAGTTGAACGAATTGGGGTTTCCTACGCTGAAGCTGGGCGCTTTGAACAAGCCGTCGGGTACTTAGAACAGATCAAGCCGGCCAAGTTAACACCGGACAGTCAATTTGAACTGGGCTTTACGTACTTACAGCTTGATGAACCGCGCAAGGCCATTGACGTTTTCAAGAAATTGCAGGAACAGGACTCGCAGTATGCGTCCGTCTACCCGTACTTAGCTGAAGCGCAGGAAAAGTTGCATCAACTGGATCACGCGTTGTTGACGCTACAAGAAGGTTTGGCTGTCGACCAGTACAATGAGCAACTCTACTTGCGGACGGCCCGCTTAGCCCTTAAATTGGACGATCAGGACCTTGCTGAGAAGTATTTGCGGGAAGGACTAAGCATTGACCCGGATAATTTGACCACGGTCTTAGAGCTTTCCAATTTGTTAGTTCAACAAGAGCGCTATCAAGATAACGTGAACTTGTTGGATCAATACTTGCAGATTAATGAGTTTGACCCGCAATTTTATTGGAACTTGGCGGTCTCGGACGATCACTTGGATCACTTCAAGGAAGCCCGGGATAACTACTTAGCCGCGTACCCGTTCTTTGAACATAACGTCGACTTCTTAAAACCAGCGATTTACTTCTTTAGGGAGGCCGGGATGCTCACGGAAACGGTTGCCGCTTTGCGGAATTACTTGGCCATTGAACCGGACGACGGTGAAATGGTGGGTATGCTGGAAGACTACGAAGATCAAGGTTACTAGTTGAAACCCCTTTCAAGTCTGGTAAAATAGGCTTATACATTCTTAGGGGGGCTCAGATCCTTGAAAGTTAAAATTATTGCAACTGACCTTGACGGCACGTTTTTGCGGGATGACCATCAGTTTGACCGCAACCGGTTTCAGGCTCAATTAGATCAAATGAATCGTCAGGGGCAGCACTTTGTGGTTGCAAGTGGTAATCAGCTCCAGCATTGTATCGACGTCTTTGACGGGATTGACGGTGAATTGACTTACGTGGCGGAAAACGGGGGACTCGTGATGGATAACCATGGTCAGACGTTGCATGAAAGTCTGATCGACCAAGACCTATTACGGGAATTGTTGACCTTCGTCGCCACGACACCGGCGATGGCTGGGGTGCAGATCTCAATTTCGGGTAAGCAGGGTGCTTACATTCGACCACAAGACGACAATCCGTTAATGCGGTACTTTTTAAGTGATTTACACGTTGTTGATGACTTAACGACAATCAGCGACCACGTTTATAAAGTGAACTTTAGTTGGCCGGATGCGGACGCTAACGTGCACGCCGCGGCGATTAATCGGCACTTTGATCAGCGACTACGCGCAACGGTTAGTGGTGGCAATGGGCTAGACGTGATTCCACCGCACGTGCATAAAGCGGCTGGGCTAGCCTATTTACAGGAACACTGGCAGGTGACGCCTAGTGAGACGGCTGCATTTGGCGATAACGGTAATGACCTTGAGATGTTGCGTGAAGCGGATTACAGTTACGCGATGAAAAATGCCATTGCCCCCGTTAAACAGGTGGCAACTTACGAGACGCCCCTCGACAATAATCATGATGGCGTATTAGCAATTATTGATGGCTTGTTGACGGACATGTAGTTAATGTGGCATGAACATAAAAAATGAGTTTTGGGACAAAAAGCCAATCAGAAAATTTTGGCTCTTTGTCAACGGCTGTTGATGAGTAACTTTATGAGGAAACCAATTCATTTTCGAATTGGTTTTCTTTTTTTGTTCTGAATTGTAAATTCAATCCGAATTCGTGTGTAAAAACGCGACCAATTTTTGTACCCGTACGCCGTCCGTTTGATTTGCTTTATTTTTCGATTAACGCCCTCTAAAGGACCATTGGAGTAGGTACTTGCCATCATGTTCTTAATTAGAGACAGATGTTTACGATAGGTTTTCATGGTTATTTCAAGCTGTGAACTGACTTTGTCAGTTCTACTTAAAGCTTCGATAAAACGTTGGTAATCTCTGGTTCTTAACGCATCCACTAAGGCATGCGCTGTAAAGTAAGTATGTTGAAAAATTGGATCCAGTTCTAAGCCCTTTAAGATTAACTGTTCTTGAGTAAACCAGTCTTTTAGATGCGTAAACCATTGTGGTTTACGTGTTTCTAGATTTGAAT
>NZ_BTPW01000022.1:0-48379 GCF_036246185.1 Lactiplantibacillus paraxiangfangensis | reverse complement strand
AGATAATCATTTGCTTCGTATCTTCTGATATCTGGCAATGCGGTTTAACTAATGATGTTTGTGCGCTAAAAGTATGCTTACAGGATTTACACCGATAACGTTGCTTACGCAATTTTAAAATAATTGGCCGTTCTTTGACTGGGGGCATTCTGACATTAATTAGATTAGTCCCAAAACGTACTACTTCTGGCTGGCCACAAAGTGGGCAGTTCTCTAAAGGATAGGTCAGTTTGGCGTGAACAACCTGTTTGCTTGGATCACTACTATCAATATCAGTACAAATAATATTTGGGTCTTTAATTTGAAGAGTATCTTCGATAAAATGGTTTTGGGACATCTTTTCTCACTTGCCTTTACTTTTACTTTGGTCGGTGCTAGTGGTGCATTGAGGAGATTTGTCCTTTTTATTTTACACAAAAACTGGGTGTTGATGGAAATCCATCAACACCCAATATTCTAGAGCCATTATTTTTGGGCCTAATTATGTAACGAAAGGTGAATTTCTAATCATTTTCCCCTACCAACGCAGGGATATAAAGAATATTATTTTAAAGTAATAAAATTATTCATTATAAAAGGAGACAACGGGGATGAAAAAGTTTTATAAGATATTTTTAGGGATGACATTGGTACTTGGAGGAGCGATTTACACTGAATTACAACCGATAACGGCTAATGCAAGTGTTCACTATAAGCGTACTAAGACAACGTCGGTTAAGAAGAAAACGTATGTACCTAAGAAAAAATCGGTTTATATCTATAAAGACAATAAGAGTCTGAAAAAATGGACGTTTGTAAAAAGATATAATTTGGGTGATTATCCTAAAGTAGAGTGGACTGCTTCAAAGAAAATGTCTGTTAAAATGCGAGGTGCCAAAAGGACTTATTATTGGGTAACCAATAAGAAGAAGCATGTTGCTGGCTGGGCATATGGTGCTAACTTGCAGGCTAGTTATCGTCGGACTAAAGACACCAAAATTAAGGCAAAAGAATATTTTACAACGAATTCTAAAGCTAAAACATATAAAAACAATAAAAACTATAAGCAATGGACTTTTATTGCGAACAATACGCATACGAGCAAGCTTCCGTATACTTGGACTGCCTCGAAAAAGACTTATATTACTGTAAAAGGGAAAAAGGCGCTTTATTATTGGGTGAAACCAAGTAAACCAGCAGTGAGTGGCTGGATGAAGGCGTCTGATTTAAAACCAGGTAAGCATAATCAGATGCTAGATATCAAAAAAATCCCTAGTCAGAATATGATTATGGCTAAAGCTGGGCAAGCATACGGGCTTCCAGAAATGAAAAATGTGATTTTTCCACTCAATGGTATCAAATTATCTGATCATGATAATTATACGACCATGAAACAGGCTACTATCTACACTAAAGGAAAGCCATATACGTATTATTTGGTCAATGGTGTGAAAAAAGCCGGCGCAAGTGGTGCATGGGTTCGAAGTGATTATTTGAAACCAGGATATAGTTATAAGAACATTGAAGATGCCATCAAGGATAGTAGTCGGGTCGATGATTATTCAGTTCAACAATTTTTGGCTGTTTTAATTAATCAGTATCGAGTAAGTCAGGGCGTTCCAGAACTACAGATTGTAGAAAACTATAATGCTGATTCTGATAAAATAGCTAATTCAATGCTTAATGATCCTAATAGTTCAGTTAAATGTGTTAGCGGCAATAGTAGTTTAGCGGATGCCCAGAATATTTTACGGCTAGATCAAGCCAGATTTAATAATAAATTATTATCTGTGGCAGGGAAAACATTATATGTGAAAAACAGTTCTGAGATAGGCGACAAAGGTCCAGTTGTTACATCAGCTTTTATTATTCAATAGTCTTGAAGGTGCTGGATTTTCATTAATCCGAATCGTTGGTATGACTATGCAAACACGCAAAATTTAAAGAACGTATTTCGCTGATGATTTGTGTCAGTGAAATACGTTCTTTTGATAGTCACAAGATTAAGTATTAATATTGTAACTCACGGTGAAAAGGTATTGGCGCGTAATTCTGACTTAGCGGTCACATCAAATAGCAAAACGGGGTCTGGTATTATTTTTGTGTCAAACTAAAAAAAGTTAAAAACCACAATCAGTAGTAGCTCCTTCGCTAAAAGTAGTTAAAAAAATACCTTCACTAGTGGCAACCGCATTAGACAGGTGCTCTAGAATCAAGTACAATTATCACATATATGTAAATTAGAGAATTTAGATGGGATTGGGAATGTTGACAGGTAAATTAGTGACTTTCGAAGGGCCAGATGGTGCCGGTAAAACGTCAGCTTTGAACGCAATCGTGGCCGAATTACAACCGCGACTGGGCGACCAGTTAGTCGTAACCCGCGAACCTGGTGGTAATCAAATTTCAGAAGCAATTCGGCAAATTATTTTAGACCGCCACAATACGATGATGGACGACCGAACTGAAGCGTTACTATACGCGGCAGCGCGGCGGCAACATATCATTCAAAAGATTTTACCCGCATTGCGCAATGACCAGTTAGTCTTGTGTGACCGGTTTATTGATAGTTCAATCGCGTATCAGGGTGCTGGTCGTGGCATTGGCGAACAAGCTGTTTATGACATGAATCAGTTTGCGACTGAGGGCTTGACCCCCGATTTAACACTCTATTTTGACGTTGATGCGGCCGTGGGATTGGAACGAATCCAGACCCACCGTCAAAACGAAATTAACCGTTTAGACGTTGAAGCTTTGAGCTTTCATCACCGGGTACAAGCAGCTTATTTGCAACTATTGGCTGACCATCCCAATCGGATTAAACGTGTCGATGCTAGTCAACCACTGGATACGGTGGTTCAACAAGCCTTAGACATTATGATCAAACAATTACCAACCTACTTAGGAGCGGAAGGGAAGTCGAAGCGATGAAATTAATTATTGCCATTGTCCAGGATAAGGACAGTAACCGGCTGAGTAGCCAATTTATCGAAGCAAACGTACGGGCCACTAAACTTTCAACAACCGGGGGCTTCTTGCGCTCTGGTAACACAACTTTCATGATTGGGATTGAAGACGACCGGGTTGACGAAGTGCTGGCAATGATCAAGGAAACTAGCCACGCACGGGAACAATTCATGACACCACCAGTGAACTTGGACGTTACGATGGACGGCGCTGCCGCTTATCCGGTCGAAGTTCAGGTCGGTGGCGCGACGGTCTTCGTCTTACCAATCGAACAGTTTCATCAATTTTAGAGATTAAGGGTGGTTCAAATGGCAACGACCGATCCGTTAGCAGTAACGATGGCTGCCAAACAACCACGGTTACTAGCGGCATTTCAACATATTATTAAACAAAATCATTTGGCACACGCCTACCTGTTCGCAGGGATGGAAGGTGCTGGTCAGCCCGAACTTGCGCACTGGATCGCACAGCGCTTATTTTGTCTTCACGTCGTTGACGACCAACCGGACGGGACTTGTGAAGAGTGTGTCCGGATCGCCAATGGTTCGCACCCGGATATCATTACGGTGGTTCCGGACGGGCAGAGCATCAAGGTCGATCAAGTTCGATACTTAAAAGCCGAATTCTCGAAGAGTGCGGTGGAAGGCAATCGCAAGATCTTTATTATTGAGGATGCCGAAAAAATGACGGCATCGGCTGCCAATAGCTTATTGAAGTTTATTGAGGAACCGATTGGCAACGTGACGGCGTTCTTATTAACGACCAATAAGCAGTTGATCTTACCCACAATTATTTCGCGGACGCAGGTGATTGAATTTCCACCGCTAAAAGCGCAGGCGTTACAGCAAACGTTTGAAGCGGCGGGGATTGCCCCCCAAGTTGCCCAAATGTTGCGGGGCCTGACGAACAGTGTGACTCAGGCAAAAGGATTGCTTGAAGAAGACTGGTTACCGCAAGCTGCCAAGGCGTTATGGCGTTGGTTTGACCAAGTTGTTAAGGGTGAACCACGGAGCTTTGTTGCGGTTCAAGTGAACTTAGCCGGCTTAGCCAAAGATGCCGCACACCAATCGGTGATGTTGGATTTGATTGCGGCGCTTTTTCAGGATCTATTACAGTTACATTTTGATGCTGACGAGCACGATACGTTAACGTTTGGTCAGTATGCACAGGACCTAACGGCGCTAACGGACCGTTTAAGCGCAAATCAGTTAGTTGAGGCTACTGAGTTGGCCTTGACGGCAAAACGGCAACTCGCTAGCAATATTAGCTTTCAAAACGTCTTAGAAGGTCTGACTCTGAAGTTATGGCCCATTTTTAAAACAAACGCTTAAATAAAGGAAAACGAGGGTGAAGCGCGTGGATAAGCGTGATTTATACGATAGTTTCGGCGATATGGAACAACAGATGCAACTAATGCTCGATAAGATGGCTAAGTTGCGCGCTGATATGACGACCGTGTTGGAGAAAAACGCGGAATTAGTCATTGAAAATGAACACTTAAGGGAACACATGGTAGAAATTGAAAACGAATTGCCAAAGAAGCCCGCAGGAACGGCCACGCTCTCCAAGTCGCGTCAGAACCTAGAAAAGTTATACGACGAAGGCTTCCACGTCTGCAACCAGTTTTATGGTAAACGGCGGGATGATGATGAATCATGCGTCTTTTGCCTAGAAGTGATTTATGGCGAACGGGAACGGACTTAACGAGTAGAGGAGGAAGCAACGGTTGGAAACGCAACAGAGTTTTGCTGATCACGCGGGAACGGGGACTTTATACCTAGTTCCGACGCCAATTGGCAACTTACAAGATATGACTTACCGTGCGGTGGAAACTTTGAAGACGGTCGATTTGATTGCCGCGGAAGATACCCGCAACACGCAAAAGTTGTTGAATCATTTTGAAATCACGACTAAGCAGATCAGTTTCCACGAACATAATACTCAGGAGCGAATCCCACAGTTACTCGCTAAATTGCAAGATGGCGTCAACTTGGCGCAGGTCAGCGATGCGGGGATGCCTTCCATCAGTGATCCAGGGAAAGAACTGGTAGCGGCGTGTGTCGCTCAGCAAATTCCCGTTGTGCCGTTACCGGGTGCAAACGCTGGCTTGACGGCGTTGATTGCCTCGGGATTAGTGCCACAACCATTTTACTTTTACGGCTTTTTGCCCCGGAAGAAGCACGACCAAAAAGAGGCGCTAGCGGCGTTAGCACAGCGTCACGAGACGGTCGTCCTGTATGAATCACCGTTTCGGGTCGCTAAGACACTTAGCGTACTAGCAACGGTCTGCGAAGGGAGCCGCCAAATTGTCGCTTGTCGGGAATTGACCAAACGGTACGAAGAATTTGCCCGGGGGACCTTAACGGAACTCGTTGAATGGTCACAGAATCACCAGTTGAAGGGTGAATTCGTCCTGCTGATCAGTGGTAACCCGGATACGAGTGAACCCGTTCAAACGGATGAGTTAGCTCAGCTGCCAATCAAGGCGCAGGTTGAGGCACTCATTGCGGCGGGGGATAAACCCAACGCAGCCATTAAAGCAATTGCCAAACGACGTGAATTACCACGTCAGGCAGTGTACAATGAATTTCACGACTTAAAGAATGGTGAGGAACGTTAGAATGGCAAGTTTAGGCACATCAGCCAGCATATATAGTGAAGACCACCGGATAACTTATTATGAATGTGATCGGACGGGGCGGGCCACGTTGGCGACGCTGATCGACATTGCCGTTTTGGCATCCGAAGATCAAAGTGACGCTTTAGGATTGACGACTGATTTTGTTCAGAGCCACGGGGTTGGCTGGGTCGTGACGCAGTACGCGATTGACATAACGCGGATGCCGCGTCTAGATGAGATCGTTACGATTGCGGTGCGTGGAACGGCGTATAACCCGTACTTTGCTTACCGGGAGTTTTGGATTAAAGACGCCCATGGCAACCAGTTAGCTTACATTACGAGTATCTGGGTGACGATGAGCCAGACGACGCGGCGGATCGTCAAGATCTTACCAGAATTAGTCGAACCGTATCAATCAGAGGTCGTCAAACGAATTCCCCGGTTGCCGCGGCCAAGTACCTTTGAGGACACGGAGACGACCATTAGTAAGCCGTATCACGTGCGCTTTTTCGATATTGACCCGAACCGCCACGTGAATAACGCGCATTACTTTGACTGGCTATTAGATACGCTACCCGCTGAGTTCTTATTGCAGCACGACCTATTACATGTCGATGTTCGCTACGAGAATGAAGTCCAGTACGGCCACACTGTTGATTCTAAGGTCAACATTTTACCTGGTGACCAAGCGGATCAAGTTAAGACGAGTCACTTGATTCAGGTCGGTGATGAGAAGTGCTGTGAAGTGACGATTTTATGGCAAACATTGGCTGAACCGATTAAATAGCGGATTGAAAAAAGTAGTTGCCATGCGTGACTACTTTTTTATTGGCCCAATTAATTGCTTTACAAACCCGCAATTTTTAAAGCGCATTAGCCGTTGAATATGCTATGATTAAGGCATCTATGTAGGGGAGGTACACTATGTCAATTCTTGTTTTAGGGGGAGCCGGTTATATCGGTTCTCACATGGTCGATCGCTTAGTCGCCAATGGTTCTTCGGTAGTTGTCGTTGATAATTTGGTTACTGGGCACCGGGCAGCCGTTAACGCCGCCGCTAAGTTTTACGAGGGCGATGTCCGTGATGCGACCTTTTTAAACCACGTTTTTGATGAAGAACCGATTGAAGCCGTGGTGCACTTTGCAGCATTCTCAGTCGTACCAGAGTCAATGGCAAAGCCACTGAAGTATTTTGATAACAATACTGGTGGCATGATTACGTTGCTTGAAACGATGAAGGCCCACGATGTTAAGCAAATCGTCTTTTCATCAACCGCTGCCACGTACGGGACACCGGAACGGATTCCAATTAAGGAAACTGATCCGCAAGAACCAATCAACCCTTACGGGGCAAGTAAGTTAATGATGGAACAGATCATGCACTGGTCTGACGTGGCTTACGGAATTAAGTTTGTTGCCCTACGTTACTTTAACGTCGCTGGTGCTAAGCCAGATGGCAGCATTGGTGAAGACCACGGTCCTGAAACCCATTTAGTTCCCATTATTTTACAAGTGGCACAGGGTAAGCGTGACGAATTGAAGCTCTTTGGTGATGATTACAACACGCCAGATGGGACCAACGTCCGTGATTACGTGCACGTCTTGGATTTAGCCGATGCGCACATCCTAGCATTGAAGTACTTAGCTGCCGGTAATGACAGTAACGCCTTCAACTTAGGTTCTTCCACCGGTTTCTCGAACAAGCAGATGCTTGCAGCCGCTCGTAAAGTGACTGGCAAGCCAATTCCAGCTAAAATCGCACCACGGCGCCCTGGTGATCCAGATTCACTAGTTGCCGCAAGTGATAAGGCTCGTAAGGTTTTAGGTTGGCAACCACATTACGATGACGTTAACGAAATCATTAAAACAGCCTGGGCATGGACCCAGAAACATCCGAACGGTTACGATGACCGTAACTAGTTTGGCTAACTAAAGTAAGTCAAAAAGGCACCCGGTAAGACGAATTTTCGTCTTACCGGGTGCCTTTTAATGCTGACTACCGGTTCAATTGTTGATAATCACTGACAATTGCGAGTAGTCGTTTGATATCAGCGGTATGAATGTCACCAATCGTACCAATTCTGAAACTTGGAATTGCGGAAACCTTGCCTGGGTAAATAACGAATCCCCGTTCCTTAATGAATTGATAGAAATCAGCAAAATCAAAATGCTGTGTTGGGTATTTGAAAGAAGTAATGATAGGGCCTTGAACGGCTGGATCAATCACTAAGTCAAATCCTAACGCTTGCATCCCGTTGCTAAGCAGTGCTTGGTTAGCAGCGTAGCGTTCATACCGTGGTGTAACACCGCCTTCAGCTTTAAGTTCAATCAAGGCCTGAGCGAAGGCGTGAACAACGTGGGTTGGTGACGTAAAGCGCCACTTCCCAGGTTGTTTAGTCATTGCTTGCCACTGTGCGTAAAGATCTAAGCACAGTGAGCGGGCGTTGTTCGCTGTCTTTTCCAAGGTGGCTTGCTTAGCAATGATGAAGGCAAAACCAGGAACACCTTGCACGCACTTGTTGGCGCTGCTGACTAAGTAGTCACAGTCCAACTCATCAACGCTGATTGGAACGCCACCTAAGCTTGACATAGCATCGATGATTGTGACGATTCCACGCGCTTGCATGAGTGGCATGAGCTGTTCGATGGGATTTAAGATCCCGGTCGTGGTCTCACTGTGCACCGTGGCAAAGTGGGTGACTTCCGGATGCGCATCGAGGGCAGCTTCAATCTGTGCCGGGTCAACGGCTTCATCTTCGTTAAAGACAACGTCGACGTGTTCGATCCCGTAATAATCTGCGATTTCACTGATCCGGTGACCATAAGCACCGTTGACGGCAACCATCAAGACGGCGCCTTCGCGTGGCAGGGCGGTACCGATCGTTGCTTCGACACCGTAACTACCGCTACCTTGCAGAAGGACCGTCGTGTAGGCGTCTGGATTTGCTTGCGCAAGTTCAAGAATTTGTTGGCGAATCGTTTCCGTCACGTGCCGGTAATCACTATCCCAGGTACAATAGTCAATTTGCATGGCTTCTTTAACCGTGGGAGTGGTACTAAGTGGACCGGGTGTTAACAACAAGTAAGGCTGTTTCATATTCTTTCCTCCGTAACTAATGACCAGAAACGGCTTAATTAATGCTGTCAATCAAGGCTGGAAGTTCAGCCATTGATTGCAGAATATAATCCGCACCGACTTTTTTGTATTCGTCAGCAACCTTGGTCCGCAAAGCGGCTTGTTCGGCAGCTGATAACGCGTCGAATTCAGCTTGTGATAAGCCCATCAAGTTGCTACCGTCAATAACCCCAACGCTAATGGCATCAGCGTTTTGACCTTCTAAGATATCGTTGATTGAATCGCCGACCTTCATGACATTCGCTGCGTTGGTAATTTCCAGTTTGTCACTGGCCAGTTCCAACATTGCGGGTGCCGGGCGGCCGATACCATTAGTTTGTTCTGAAGTGATGTTAACGGTTGGTTGGTACCCTTGTTTTGCTGCAATTGGTAAAACTAGGGCCAACATTTCAGAATCATAACCAGTCGTTGTGCCGTAAGCGATGTGATGTTCGTTTAAGTAGCTGATAACTTGATCCATCCCAGGCTTTAATTGCGCAAAGTCGGTCAGTGAAGCTAAGAGAATTGACTTAAAGTCGTGAAAAATACGATCACAGTCATCAGATGAAGGTAACACTTGGAAACGAGCTTGCCAGTCGTTTTGAACGGCAGGTAAGTTAATGATCTTGCAGATGTGGGTATACTTATCAAGCCCCATATCTTGCCGAATTTCAGCCTCGGTAATCGTGATACCGACGTTGTCGAATGCTTTTTGGAAAGCGACGATGGGGGCACGGCTACCGTAATCAATAGTTGTACCGGCCCAGTCGAAGATAACTGCTTGAATAGTCATGTGAAAACTCCTTTAGATGCGATAAATTAGTTGTGCTTTAAATAGTGGCCCCGTAGTTTCATTGAAATCAATTCGAGTACGATGGCAACGGCTAAGAGTAAGTAAACGATTAAACCGACTTCGTGGAAGTTAAAGTAGAAGCTACCCGCCATGAAGAGGTAGTAACCAATGTCATCCGCACCAGCAGCGGCCCCAACGGCAACTGCGTTAGCGAAGTTGATTTCGAAACGAATGAAGGTCCAACTCAGTAGTGCTGGGACGATTGATGGCAAGATTGCTTGGAAAACAATTGGCCAAAAACCGACACCACTAGCTTTTAAAGCCTCAATCGTATCTTGTGAAGTTTCTTCAATACTTTCCGAATAGGCTTTAACAAGGTAAGCCACACTATGGAACGTTAAACCGACAACGGCGGCACTGGCCCCCAGTCCCATGACAACTGAATAGATCAGAACCCAAAGGATGGTTGGAATGGCACGAACAAAGGCCATTACCGCTTTAATCGACGTTGCGAGCCAGTTAGGGGATAAGTTACGTGCCGCGCCGACCGCGATAAAGAATGCGATCAGGGCGCCTAAGAGGGTGGTTAACATGGCGAGTGAAACACTCGTTGCTAACGCCCGCAGTAGCAAGGCCCATGAATCTTGGCCGACGCTTGGGTGTAGAAACATGGCATTCAGGTTAACGCCTAAGCTTTTAAAGGCTTCTGAAAGCTGTAAATTACTGTTGTTAAGCGTTGCAAGTGAATAAATGGTAATGATTGTGAGTCCCGCAAGCACGCTACGTAAGATTTTCCGAGGTTTAGTCACCAAGGAAATTTTCTTAGCGTGGGGTGCCGATGGCTGAATTGTCTCCGGTTTTGGTTGACTGTTTTCAATCATGCGATGGCCCTCCGAATCATAGTGGATGTTAATTCTAAGACGATAACTAAGATGGCAATTAATAAGACGATTAGGCCGGCAGCGTCATAACGGAAACTCTTGAAGTAGAAGTCGAAGAGGAATCCAACGCCAGTCCCGGTCAACAGACCAACTAAAGTAGCGTCCCGTAAGTTATTTTCAATCATGTAAAGCACCCAACTGGTCAGGGTACTAGCAGCCTCTGGTAAGACGCCGCAGAATACACATTGAAAGTAGTTCGCACCCACTGCTTGCAAGGCTTGGAGCTTTTCAGCGTCCAAGTCTTCAATCGTTTCCGTGAAAGCCCGGGTGAGGTAGCCCAGCGTCATAAAGAAGAGGGCTAGGAAACCCGTGAAATCACTTTGTTTAAATGAAAACAGTAGGATCATGGCCCACGCAACTACCGGAATGTTCCGAAGTAGCGAAGCCCCAAAACGAATCACAATCCGCAAAACGGGATGCGGGGTCGTCGTCTGAGCGCCTAAGATCGCAAAGACGAGGGAAAAGAGACTCGCAATAATGGTGGAAGAAATTGAAACGAGCAAGGTCCGCCATAACTGATAAAGGATTGGTCCTAAGTAAGAAATCGAACGTTCCGTTGGAATAAAGTTGTGGAACAACCAGATGATACCAGCTGGAATTTTAACGATGGAAGTCCAGGTTTGGAAGTTCACAATCGTCATTGAAAGAACGTAAATCCCAATCAAAATGATTAAAACGACTGACAAACGTAACCGCCGTTGACGGAAAAAGCTTTGGGGTGATTGAAAACTAGTCTTCATTAGCACTCACCACCGCTTTAGCGTCATCAGCTTGTCGATAAATCTTTTGTAACACGTCGTCATCAACTGCCTTGGTTGCCCCTTCAAACACGATGGCACCGCTATTGATCCCGATAATGTGATCAGCGTATTCCATCGCGATATCAACTTGGTGAAGGTTGATGAGAATAATCAGTTGCTTTTCTTTTGCTAACTTACGTAAAATGTCCATGACAATTTTAGTTGACTTTGGATCAAGCGATGCAATTGGTTCGTCACATAAAATCATCTTAGGATGTTGCATGAGGGCACGCGCGATCCCGACCCGTTGTTGTTGGCCACCACTAAGTTGGTCACAACGTTGGTAGGCATATTCTTTCAGACCAACTTCGTCTAAAAGTGCGAGTGCTTCCGTTTTTTCTTCATTACTATAAAGTCCGAGCATCCCGGCTACCGTGGACTTAGCACCTAAACGTCCGTGTAAGACGTTTTCCAAGGCAGTGAGGGGGCTAATCAAGTTATAGTTTTGGAAGATCATCCCGATGTGATGACGAATTTTACGCAATTCAGCTTTATTTGCTTGGCGAATATCTTGGTCATCTAATAAAATCTGACCGCTATCGTCGCGAATTAACTGATTAACACTCCGTAGAATCGTTGTTTTCCCAGCGCCTGAAGGCCCAATAATTGCCGTCACTTCACCTGGTTGAGCGGTGAAGTTAACGTCTTTGAGCGAGCGCTTATTTGAACCGTAAGTTTTATCTAGTTGAATGACCTTGAGCATAGCAGTTCCTTTCCTGAATACCTAAATGGAAATCGGTTTAGTAACCAACTAACTTATGAGTTGGGGCGTACCATTTGTCTGTAACTTTAACTAATTGTGACTTTTCAGTCGTTTTAGGGAATAACATTGGTTTCTTAGCATTTGGTTTTGAGAAGATCTTCTCGTTGTCTGCGAATGATTTTGAAGTGAATTCTTTAGCAATCTTATCTTGATCATCCTTGCTTAAGGCCTTAGTGTTGTATACCCATGGACCTTGTTGAACAGGCATCATCGCAATGTTGACAACGGATTTACCCTGTAAGCCAGTGAATGGTGCTTCAGCGTCATCTTTAACAGTGAAAGTTGAGCCCAGTTTGTTCCATGAACCCTTAGTGACTTTCAAGTAAGGCATTAAGTCAGTGTCATCGAAGGCAGCAACGTCGGCGTCACCCTTAAGTAAGTTAACGGCTGAACCTTGGTGTGAACCACCGTAAAGCACTTTGCTGAAGAATTTACCGCTTTGAGTTAATTGGTCTTTGTCAGCGTCTTTGATCTTGAATTCACGCGTGATTTCAGCGTTTGGAACTAAGAAACCAGACGTTGAGCTGTTAGAAACGAAGGACATCTTTTGACCCTTGATCTTATCAATGCTGTACTTACCGTTTTCTTCATACTTTTTGGCGTCTTTTTGTTGTACCATTAAGTATGAGTTGTAAGTGGCTTTCTTCAAGGTCCCTTCACCGTCAGATTGTGCGGCGAATGGCAGAACGTCTTTGCTTAACTTGTGGGCTTGGATATAACCATTGGCACCCATGTAAGCTAATTGCGCTTTACCAGAAGCAATTGCTTGAATGGCAACGTTGTAGTCGGTCGTTGTTTGTAACTTAACCGTCTTACCAGTTACCTTTTCAATTGATTTCTTTAAAGCGTCACGTGAACCGGAGAAACTCTTAGCTGATTCGTTAGGATAGAAAACAACCGTGATTGTTTTATCCTTACTAGTGTTGTTACTCTTGGAACTAGTGCTCGTGCCGCTTGCACAACCGGCTAAACCTAAACCTAGTACCGATACAAATGAGAGACCTAAAAGAGACTTACTGAGCTTTGACATAATTTTCAATTACCTCCAAGTAATTTAGTTACTTGTGTAGCATAACAAGGTAATGTAAATGTGCTAAAAAGGAACCGTGAAGTATATGTATAAGTTGTGTAAATAGTATTTACGAATTGATTACATCGCATTAATTGGTAAGGGTGTCACGGAGCAATATAAAGTTGCTCTGGCTTACAACCAACTCGAATTGGTTGGTTCTGGCCGGAAAGCTTTCAAAGTAATCAAATTATGATAAGATATGTGAAGTAATTCAAAACGAGGAGTCTGTAAATTATGAAGTTGTTGGCTATTGATACTTCCAACCGTCCGTTGAGTGTGGCAGTTTTAGAGGACGCTAAGATTTTGGCCACGACGACCACCAACGTTGGTCGTAACCATAGTAGTACGCTATTACCCATTATTGAACAGTCGCTAGCTCAAGCCGGACTAAAACCTGATGATCTGGATCGCATTGTCGTTGCTGCTGGACCGGGATCGTACACCGGTTTACGGATTGGCGTTACGACCGCTAAAACTTTGGCCTTCACTTTACATAAGGAATTAGTTGGTTTATCAAGCTTAGAAGCTTTGGCTGGCAATGTTCTGACGGAAGGTCGACTAGTATCGCCATTATTTGATGCGCGGCGTGATAACGTCTTTACCGGATTATACCGGATTGAAAATCAGCGGCCCGTACCAGTGATTGCTGATCAACACATTAGCATTGCGGAATGGACCGATCAGTTGGCAGCATACGCCGAACCAGTCACGTTTATTGGGGCTGATGTTGCAACGTATGAAGCCCCATTAAAGGAACAGTTAGGTGATCGATTTGTTCGTGCCCAGCCCCAGTTAGATTTGCCGCAAGCAAGCGTGCTAGGCTTGCTCGGACAAACTGTTCAGCCCGTAGAACACTTGCATGCGTTCGTGCCCGACTACTTACGTTTGACACAGGCCGAACGGGATTGGCAAGCTAAGCACCCGAAAGAGGATCATGCGCCCTATGTTGAAAAGATTTAAGAAATACTTTCAGAAAATTACAACGAACCGTAATCAGCACCGCGAAAAAGTTTTGACGATTGATAATCACATCGTGGAAGTTGCGGGGACGAGGTATTACCTTTCCCAGGCGCTGATTACCGATGTTCCGGAAATGCTGGCCATTGAACGGGCCGTTTATGCCGGAAAAACGCCGTGGGACGAGAACGCCTTTAAGACCGAATTACGACGCCAAAGCGGGCGTTTCTACATTGTAATGCGTCATGAAGACCGGTTGTTGGCCTTTTGTGGATGCGCATTTGATGATCGGCGTCACGATGCCCACATCACAAACATTGCCGTGCATCCTGATGTGCAGGGTCGCGGACTTGGTCACTTCATGATGAAAACGATGATCGATCGGGCAGTGGAATTAGACTATCAGACCGTTACCTTAGAAGTTCGGTATAGTAACACCACTGCGCAACACATGTATACGAATTTAGGCTTTGAAAAAACGGGGATTAAAAAACGCTACTACTTCGGTGATCATGAAGACGCTATCGACATGACGTACCGATTGGCCCCAAAAGCAAATGAGTGAGTGGCAATTAGTAAGTGGTGATGCCTACGCGGCAAGCGACTTAGCAGCACTTTGTTATCAGTTATCGGCCGTCGCTTATCCAAACGGGGCGCCGTGGCGCCAAGCTACTTTTGTGGCGGACATCGAAGCGCCACAAAGTCGTTATCACGTGATTCTTGCTGACGAGCGTCCGGTTGGATTTGTGAGTTGTACGATTGTATTGGATGAAGTTGAAATTACGAACATTGCCGTGCACCCGGACTTTCAGCGTCGCGGGTTGGCACGGCAATTATTGCAAACGTGTTTGGCAGCTCTTACGACTGACGGCCAGATTTTCTTAGAAGTCCGCCCTAGTAACGTTGCGGCACAGAAGTTATACCGTCAATTTGGTTTTGAGCAGATTGCCACACGTCGTCGTTATTATCATGATCCAGTGGAAGATGCCTGGATCATGCGCAAAATTATTGATTAAAGGATGGTCACTGGTGGAGAAACAGAATTTGATTTTAGCGTTTGAATCTAGTTGTGATGAGACAAGTGTTGCCGTCATTCGTGACGGTCATGAGATCTTGTCAAACGTCATTGCAACCCAGATCAATAGCCATAAACGTTTTGGTGGGGTCGTTCCAGAAGTTGCTAGTCGCCACCACATTGAACAGATTACGATTTGCATTGAAGACGCAATGACCGAGGCCGCCGTGACCTATGATGATTTAGATGCGGTCGCTGTGACTTACGGTCCCGGATTAGTTGGTGCGCTCTTAGTTGGCGTGAATGCGGCTAAGACCGTGGCATACGCGCATAACTTACCCTTGATTCCGGTCAACCACATGGCGGGACATATTTATGCGGCGCGGTTTGTGAAACCGTTCGAATTTCCTTTGATGGCGTTACTCGTTTCGGGTGGACATACCGAACTCGTTTATATGCAAGCTGACGGTCAGTTTGAAATCATTGGGGAAACCCGTGACGATGCTGCCGGCGAGGCTTACGATAAAATCGGGCGGGTATTGGGTGTTCCATATCCAGCCGGTAAAGTGATCGATGAGATGGCTCATGAAGGAAACGACACGTTTAAATTTCCACGAGCAATGATCGATGAAGACAACTACGACTTTAGTTTTAGCGGTCTCAAGAGTGCGTTTATTAATACCGTGCACCACGCCGACCAAATTGGGGAGACCTTGGACAAGAACGATTTGGCAGCCAGCTTTCAGGCGAGTGTCGTCGACGTCTTGACGAGTAAGACGTTGCGGGTATTAAAGCAGTACCCGGTTAAACAGCTCGTTTTGGCGGGTGGCGTAGCCGCAAACCACGGCCTGCGCGAACGGCTTCAAGAAGTGTTACCAAAAGAATTTCCAAATACTGATTTAGTTTTGGCCCCACTCAAGTTGTGTGGCGATAACGGCGCCATGATTGGGGCTGCTGGTTACGTTCAGTACCAGCACCAACAATTTGGTGACGCAACGCTAAATGCAGATCCTAGTTTGGAATTTGATTGGATGCCTAACATGCCCCACTAAGGCTGACTTAGTACGGGTGGCAAACTTATAATGAAGATAAAAAAGCGGCTCAGATAAAATCTGAGCCGCTTTTTTTAGTTGGAATTAGTCCATATTTTCAAGGGCTTCGGCTTGTTCAGTCCAGTCCGTTTCGGCTTGTGCTTGCTCTGCGTTAACGGCGTCAAGCTGCTTTTGTAAGTCGCCTAATTTGCCAGAATCGGAAAAGTTTTCCGGTTGTGCCATTTCTTCTTGGATGACCGTTGCCTGTTGTTCCAAATCGTTCATTTTAGCTTCAAGTGATTCGACGCTACGCTCTAACTTACGCTTTTCACGTTGTTGTTGCTTGCTAGCTTGATAATTCTGCTGGCCCTTTGAACGCGGTACGGCAGCTGAAGCGGTCGTGGCATCTGGGTTAGCTAGTGCGGCCTGTTCGGCGGCTTCACTCGCGGCCGCCGCAGCGAGTTCTTCTTGTTCTTGTTTCTTATCGATATAGTAATCGTAGTCGCCTAAGAACAGTTCCGTTCCTTCGGGTGAGACTTCGACGACACTAGTGGCCACTTGATTAATGAAGTAACGGTCATGAGAAACGAAGAGGAGGGTCCCGTCAAAATCATTGAGGGCCACTTCCAACACTTCCCGACTATCGATATCCAAATGGTTGGTCGGTTCGTCAAGAATCAAAAAGTTATTATTTTGCATCGCAAGTTTAGTTAGCAATAAGCGAGCCCGCTCACCACCGGATAGAGCGTGAATTGGTTTGTCGACGTCTTCGCCGGTAAAGAGAAAGCTCCCGAGAATCGTCCGGATATCCTTTTCAGGCGTGGTTGGGTGTTCGTCCCATAATTCGCTTAAAACTGTTTTGCTATCATGAAGGTTCCGTTGTTCCTGGTCGTAGTAGCCAGTTACGACGTTAGTGCCGAAGACGGCTTGACCTTTGATGAACGGAATCTTTCCTAAAATACTTTTTAAGAGGGTCGATTTACCAATCCCGTTGGGGCCAACAATGGCGACGGCTTCGTGTTTTTTAACGTTAAGGTTATCCGGTTCTGATAACGTTTGACCAGCGTACCCAACGGCGGCATCCTTAACGGTCAAAACAATGTTCCCACTTTGCTTGGCAGCGTGGAAGCCAAAGTGCGCCGTTTTGTCATCGCCGTCTGGTCGGTCTAAACGGTCCATCTTAGCTAACTGTTTACGCCGAGCTTGCGCCCGCTTCGTCGTTGACGCCCGTACAATATTCTTGTTGACGAAATCTTCTAACTTACTGATCTCAGCTTGTTGTTTTTCGTAGTGTTTCCACTGGGCCTGAATGCGGGCGGCTTTTTCCTGAACAAATTGATCGTAGTTTCCGGTGTAGTGGATCATTTCATGATGGGATAGGTCGTAGACTTCGTTAACAACGCGGTCTAAGAAGTACCGGTCATGGGAAACGATTAGTAAGGCGCCGGTATACGATTGCAAATAACTTTCCAGCCAAGTTAACGTTTCAACGTCCAAATGGTTGGTCGGTTCGTCCAAAATCAAGAGATCCCGTTTTTCAAGCAATAGTTTGGCTAACGCCAACTGAGTCTTTTGACCACCAGAGAGTTCGGTGACCGATTTGTCGTAAACGTCGGCGTCGAATTGAAATCCGTGCAAAACGCCGCGGATTTCGGCCTGATAGCCGTAACCATTTTTTTGTTGAAAGGCGGTTTGAACCTGATCATAAGTTTTTAAAGTTTGTTGGTAAGTTTGGTCGTCCGCAATGACGGCGGGGTCGCTTAATTGAGCTTCTAAGCGGTGCATTTGGTCTTCTAAGGCGTGCACTTCGGCAAAGACACTGCTCATTTCTTCCCAAATCGTATTGTTGCTGTCGAGGCCTTGATCTTGGGCTAAGTAACCAATGGTCAGGTCTTTACGCATCGAAATCTGGCCCTCATCCGGGACCGTTTCACCGGCAATCATTTTTAGTAAGGTTGATTTACCCGCACCGTTGCGACCAACTAAGGCCACCCGGGCATGTTCTTGAATGTCCATTTGTACGTTATCGAACAAGACATCGGCGCCAAAACGCCGCATGACTTGCTGTACTTGTAGTAAAATCACGCTTTTTTAAGCTCCTTTCACATTTAATTCGTCACACAATTGTAGCATATTGCAACGGTCTGCCCTAGTAATACGGAATAATAAGTAATTATTATTTCACAAAGTGACGCACTATGCTAGAATAGTGTCAGCAAATTCACAAACTTTTGGTAAGGAGGGATCGTCCGAATGGCAGAAACAAAAATTCCTCGGGCAACGGCGAAACGGTTGCCGATTTATTATCGTTATCTCAATATTTTATTAGATGCCGATAAAAAACGGGTTTCATCAACGGAATTGTCCGAGGCGGTTAAGGTAGATTCAGCAACGATTCGACGCGATTTTTCATATTTTGGGGCCCTAGGTAAACGGGGGTACGGATATGATGTTGAAAAGTTACTTTCGTTCTTTAAGAAAATCTTGAATCAGGATACTTTAACGAACGTTGCCTTGATTGGGGTCGGAAACTTGGGACACGCGTTACTTAACTTTAATTTCCACAAGAACAGTAACGTGCGGATCTCCGCAGCTTTTGATGTTAACGAGGCCATTGCGAATACGGTACAAAGCGGTGTACCAGTATATCCAATGACGGAACTTAAAAAGCAATTGATCGAACAACAAATTGAAATTGCAATCTTGACAGTACCAACGACGGCTGTGCAAAACATCACTGATGAATTGGTAGATGCCAACGTCAAGGGAATCATGAACTTTACACCGTTACGCATTTCAGTACCGGATACGGTTCGGGTTCAAAATGTCGATTTAACCAATGAATTACAGACGCTGATTTACTTTATTGAACACTACGGTGAACAATTGGGTGATCACGGCAATTCTGACGATGAATAATAAAAACGCTTGGGATTTTTTCCCAAGCGTTTTTATTTGGCTAGCGGTTATTTACCAAGTAGTGTAGGTAAAATAACAACGCTATTCATTAAAATATGCGCTAACATCGAAGTCTGGATACGGCCAGTTTGGCGGTATAACCAACAAAAGAGTAAGCCAATGAAGGCGTACAGGATAAAGTGACCGTCGGCGTGCGCAAAACTGAAGAAGACACTGGAGATGAGCGCGGCCCCGATTTGCCCAGTCAGTGGGGCAAGGTTGCCAAAAATCACTTTACGAAAGACGAGTTCTTCCATAATAGGGGCGCCGACCATAATTGCTAGGAAAAAGAACGGGTACTGGCGGCCAACGGTTAAAAGCGTCGTCGTATTGGCCGACGCCGTAGAGTGCCCGAGTAGTTGGGTGAGCTGTAAAATCACCATTTGCCCGACAATGACCAGCACGGTACCTAACAACCCCCATAGCAGTGCTTTAACCCAACTAACGGGGTGCTTTTCTAGAGGATTAGGTTCGTGCATCCGACTGGCAACGATGACCAACAGCACAGCGCCGACTAGGTAGTCAACGGTCTGGATGACGAAGACCTGCGATCCCAAATTATGAAAACTAGCGACCAAAAGGCTAGGTAATGCGTAAATTATAAAGTAGAGGATTAAAATGATTAGCGATTGGCGGCGATTAGCCATCAGCTCACGTCCTTTGATTTAGTTAATTTTCGAGTCAATTTGACTTAAGTAATCCCATTATAGTCGATTTGACATTCTTTGACTAATAATTGACAAATCACTTGCATTCTTAAATCAAAATGATATAGTTATCTTTGTAATTAGCACTTGGGTATTAAGAGTGCTAAAAAGAATAAATGGAGGGATTCACGTGTTAAAACCATTAGGAGATCGCGTCATCTTGCAACAACAAGAAGAAGAAGAACAAACGATTGGTGGTATCGTTATTGCCAATAACGCTAAGGAAAAGCCACAAAGCGGTAAAGTTGTTGCCGTCAATGACGGTCGTGTTTTAGATAACGGGACGAAGGTTGCCCCAAGCGTGAAAGTCGGCGATCAAGTATTGTTCGACAAGTACGCCGGTACTGAAGTTAAGTATGAAGGAACTAAGTACCTTGTTTTACACGAAAAGGACATTGTCGCAGTCGAAGACTAATCCATTTAAAACAATATTTAATTAAAAAATTATTCATGAGGTGAAAATAGATAATGGCTAAAGAATTAAAGTTCTCTGAAGATGCACGAGCAGCTATGCTTAAGGGTGTCGATCAATTAGCTGACACCGTTAAATCAACGTTAGGGCCTAAGGGGCGCAACGTCGTATTGGAACAATCATACGGTTCACCAACCATTACTAACGATGGTGTGACAATCGCTAAAGCAATCGACTTGGAAGATCACTTCGAAAACATGGGTGCCAAATTAGTTTCCGAAGTTGCTTCTAAGACTAACGATATTGCTGGTGATGGGACAACCACTGCCACGGTCTTAACCCAATCGATCGTTAACGAAGGTATGAAGAACGTTACGGCCGGTGCTAACCCCGTTGGTATTCGTCGTGGGATTGAAGAAGCCACTAAGACAGCGGTTGATTCTTTACACGCCATGGCTCACCAAGTTAAGACGCAAGAAGATATTGCGCAAATTGCTTCCGTTTCATCTGCTAGCAAAGAAACTGGTAAGTTAATTGCCGAAGCCATGGAAAAAGTTGGCCATGATGGGGTTATCACCATTGAAGAATCCCGTGGGGTCGATACGAGCTTAGACGTTGTTGAAGGGATGCAATTCGATCGCGGTTACTTATCACAATACATGGTAACTGATAACGATAAGATGGAGGCTGACCTTGATAGCCCTTATATCTTAATCACCGACAAGAAGATTTCTAACATCCAAGATATCTTACCATTGTTACAATCAATCGTTGAACAAGGCAAGCCATTGTTGATCATTGCTGATGATATTTCTGGCGAAGCCTTACCAACCTTGGTTTTAAACAAGATGCGTGGGACGTTCAACGTCGTTGCAGTTAAGGCACCCGGTTTTGGTGATCGGCGTAAGGAACAACTTCAAGATATCGCCGTCTTAACTGGTGGTACTGTGATTACCGATGATTTGGGTCTTGAACTTAAAGACACAACTATCGATCAGTTAGGTCAAGCTAACAAAGTTACGGTTACGAAGGACAACACGACCATCGTTGAAGGCGCCGGTGCTAAGGACGCAATCAAGGAACGGGTTGACTTCATCCGTAACCAAATCAGTGAAACCACTTCTGATTTTGATAAAGAAAAGTTACAAGAACGTTTGGCTAAATTAGCCGGCGGGGTTGCCGTAGTTCGCGTTGGTGCCGCTACGGAAACTGAATTAAAAGAACGCAAATACCGTATCGAAGATGCTTTGAATGCGACCCGTGCGGCCGTTGAAGAAGGCTTCGTTCCTGGTGGTGGGACTGCCTTTATCAACGTCATTAAAGACATTGCCGCTTTGAAAGAAGAAGGCGACGTTCAAACTGGGATCAACATTGTTAAGCGGGCCTTAGAAGAACCAGTTCGTCAGATCGCTGAAAATGCTGGTCTTGAAGGTTCTGTCATCGTCGAAAAGATGAAGGACCAAAAGCCAGGTGTTGGGTTTAACGCAGCAACTGACGAATGGGTTGATATGATCGAAGCTGGGATCGTTGACCCAACCAAGGTTACCCGTTCTGCTTTACAAAACGCTGCTTCAGTTTCAGCCTTATTATTGACGACGGAAGCCGTTGTTGCTGAAAAGCCTGAACCACAAGCACCAGCTGCACCAGCCGCACCAAACCCAGGTATGGGCGGTATGATGTAAACCGTTAGTTAAAAACGGTAAGTACAACTATAGTGATTAAAAATAGCTGCCGTAAGGGATCAATGGATGCCTTGCGACAGCTATTTTGGGCTTTAAGAAAGTCAGCGCTAACCACGTCAAACTCAATTATTTGCAAAAAGGCTAAAGAGCCAAAATAGTCGCGTCATCGGGTAGCCTTGGATGCTAGTGAAATTAAAGTGTTGCTTTGCGTCGGGTGGCGCGTTAGAATCAGTCGTTGGCGAAAAATTGCGAAAATAATTTAATTGATTGCGATTTTAACGTGTAGTATTTACTAATTTAAAGTAGTAAAATCTACTTTGACTTAGCTTACTTGGGAATAATTATTTTTGAAATAAAGGAGTTATTATCATGTGGCGTTATTTAAAACGGTTGCTAATTGGGAAACCGTTAAAAACCATGGATGAGGGTGGGCAAGCGCTCACCAAGTTCAAGGCGTTGGCGCTGCTGTCTTCAGACGCGCTTTCGTCAGTTGCCTATGGTACTGAACAAATCACAACCGTCTTAATTACACTTTCAGCAGCTGCCTTGATGTATCAACTATATGCTGCGGCGCTCGTGTTAGTCCTGTTGTTTGCGATTACGATGTCGTATCGTCAAATTATTCGGGCCTATCCGTCCGGTGGTGGGGCTTACGTTGTTGCTAGTACGAACTGGGGGCGACCAGCCGGGTTAGTTGCCGGGGGGTCACTGCTCGTTGATTATATGCTAACCGTTGCGGTTTCAGTAACTTCTGGGACTGAAGCGATTACGTCAGCGATTCCAGCACTAACGAATTATCAAGTGTTGATTGCAATTGTGATCGTGATTGCGATTATGGGGTTAAACTTGCGGGGCATGCGGGAGTCAGCTTCGTTTCTAACGTTCCCCGTGTACTTTTTCATCATCATGATTATTGGCATGGTCTTGTGGGGTGTCATGAACATTGCGAGTGGTAACTTAACTTACCATGCGTCGGCAGCGATTGGCGCACCGGTCCAAGGGATGACCCTGGTGTTATTCTTCCGTGCGTTCTCATCTGGTTCATCCTCACTGACTGGGGTTGAAGCCATCAGTAACGCGGTGCCAAACTTTAAGCGTCCTAAACGTAAGAATGCCGCTAATACGCTTGCAATTATGTCATTGATATTAGCTGCTTTCTTTGCTGGGATTACTTACTTGAGTTATTACTTGGGAATTAAACCACAAGCTGATAACACGGTCTTGTCACAAATTGCGTCAGCCGTATTTGGTCACGGCTTGTTCTACTATTTATTACAACTTTCTACGGCCATGATTTTAGCCGTTGCAGCGAATACCGGTTTCTCAGCTTTCCCAATTTTGGCCTATAACTTGGCGAAAGATAAGTTTTTGCCACATGCTTATATGGACCGTGGAGATCGCTTGGGTTACTCGAACGGAATTATCTCGTTAGCCGTTGGGGCGATTGCGTTAATCATTATTTTTGATGGGAAAACGACGCTGTTGATTCCACTATATGCGGTTGGGGTTTTCGTGCCATTTGCACTTTCTCAATCTGGGATGATTATTCACTGGTTCCGCGAACGTGGCAATTGGTGGTGGATGAAAGCGTCCGTTAACTTACTCGGTGCGCTGATTTCACTCTTGCTAGTGTTCTCCTTGTTCTTGCTCCGTTTTGGCAACGTTTGGCCATACCTAGTTGTTATGCCACTGTTACTGTACATGTTCTATCGAATTCATGTGCACTATATTCGGGTGGCAGCCCAACTACGGGTGATGGCTAAAGAAAAAGCCGAACTACATGACTACGAAGGGGCAACGGTAATCGTCCTCGTTTCCAACGTGACGCGGGTCACGGCTCAGGCGGTTAATTACGCCCGTTCAATCGGTGACTACGTTATTGCCATGCACGTTTCCTTTGATGAAAATCCGGAGAAGGAACACAAGACGGCGGCGGAATTTAAGTCAACTTTCCCAGACGTTCGGTTTGTGGATATTCACTCGTCGTACCGTTCCATTGCAACACCAACGCTACGTTTCTGTGATGTCATCGCAAAACGTGCGGCGGAACGGAACTTCTCGACGACCGTCTTAGTCCCACAATTTGTACCGAAGAAGCCTTGGCAAAATATTTTGCATAACCAAACGAGTTTGCGGTTACGGGCAGTATTAAATTCACGGGAAAATATTATCGTCTCAACTTATAATTACCATTTAAAAGAATAGTTACCTTAATGTGTCACCAGTGATTGGTGGCACATTTTTTTAAAAAGCGTGACCGAAATGCGGTGCCTTTACTAAGTTTCTGTGAAGTGAGTTGTCAAGGTGCGCTGAGATTTGTATAATTATCCTAATAGATGAGAAGGGAGTTGCGCACAAATGATTAGATTTGAAATTCTAGTTAGCTTAATGGCAACCATGATGATCTCCGCAATCTTGACGCCATTTGTGCGAAAACTTGCATTTAGAATTGGTGCGATCGACAAACCTAATCGCCGCCGGGTCAACAAGGTACCCATGCCAACCATGGGTGGCTTAGCGATTTTTATTTCTTATACGATTGGGACGACGATTTTATATTTGATGCATCAATTCCCCAGTCGGCTGTTTTTCGCATTGCTGGGTGGCGAACTGATTATTTTGAGTACTGGGATCATTGATGATGTTTATGAGCTAAAGCCCCGACAAAAAATGTTGGGGATTACGCTCGCAGCGCTAGAAGTTTACTTTATCGGCGGCATTCGAATGACCACCTTTACAGTACCGTTTTTAGGCCTAATTCACTTTCAATGGTTGAGTTTACCAATCACTTTGTTGTGGATCTTAGCGATTACTAACGCAGTGAACTTAATTGATGGGTTGGACGGCTTGGCAACCGGGGTTTCCATCATCTCGCTGAGCACGATGGGAATTATCGGTCTGTTCTTTTTAAATGCCAATACGTTCGTTTCCTTATTAATCTTCACGTTGGTCGCAGCGATGCTTGGTTTCCTACCGTATAACTTTTTCCCAGCGCGCATTTACTTGGGAGACACGGGATCACTGTTTATTGGGTTTATGACGGCGGTCTTTTCACTATTTGGTCTGAAAAACGTCACGTTGATTTCAGTTGGGATTCCGGTCATGATTTTAGGGGTACCCATTACCGATACCGTGTACGCGATGATTCGGCGGATTTTAAACAAAAAACCAATTTCGCAAGCGGATAAGCATCATTTACATCATCGCTTGATGCAACTCGGACTGACACACCGTCAAACGGTCATGGTCATTTACGGCATTGCGTTGATCTTTTCGTTTATTTCCTTACTTTACCCAATTTCTTCCATCTGGGGCTCCATTTTATTAACGATTGGATTGCTGTTTGGACTTGAATTATTTGTGGAAGCGATTGGCCTTGCCGGTGATAATCGGCAGCCGTTATTGAACTGGATTAAACGCACCGTGGCCCGGTTTACATCGAAAACTAGTCACTAATATTAAAGAAATTGTTACAGGCTCACTGGCGGATAATCGCTAGTGAGCCTGTTTTAATTAGGGCGTTGTTCGGTTCAAACAAATAGCCTTTACTTAAAATATACAAGGGATTTACACAATCATCATTTTTAATTTACACACGGCCGGTAATATTGAAAATGTTCCAGAGACAATCAATGGATGGTATAGAACAGCCGGTGATCATGCTCGCATCACTATTCAGCACTTCCTACCCAGACTTGCTAAGGTGTTCTGCCAGCATTGATTGTTTAATTATGATAGTCAAATGGAGAAGGGGAGTTTCGATTATGAGAAAAGCAGTGACACTTGGGGCGCTGGCCGTAACAATTACCGTACTACTGGCTGGTTGTGGAAGTAATTCTGCAACAAGTACTAAGAATACTAGTAGCAGTAGCACCAGTTCAAAGACCACCAAAATCGTGGCGACTGGTTCGACTGCGTTACAACCGTTAGTAGAACAGGCTGGCCAAGCTTATCAAAATGAACATGCCAAAGTAACGATTAACGTTCAAGGTGGCGGTTCTGGAGCTGGTCTAAGTCAAGTAGCCAAGGGCTCTGTTAACATTGGTAACTCCGACTTGTTCGCACAAGAACAAAAGGGCCTGGATGCTAAGGGCTTAGTTGATCATAAGGTCGCCGTTGTTGGGATGGCACCAGTGGTTAACAAAGATGTTGGTGTAACTAACATTTCTAAGGATCAATTGGTTAAAATCTTCCAGGGTAAGATTACGAACTGGAAAGAAGTCGGCGGTAAGAGTGAAAAGATCACTGTTATTAACCGTGCTCAAGGTAGTGGGACCCGGGCCACTTTTGAAAAGTGGGGCCTTGGTAATGCTAAGGTAGCAACTAGCCAAGAACAAGATTCTAATGGGACCGTTCAAAAGATCGTTGGAACGACGCCAGGTGCAATTAGCTACTTAGCCTTCTCCTACATTAAAGATAATTTACAAGCACTTTCAATTGATAACGTTAAACCAACTGAAAGTAACGTTGCAAACAACAAGTGGAAGATCTGGGCATACGAACATATGTATACCAAGGGTCAACCAAAGGGCGAAGTTAAGGACTTCTTAACTTACATGACTTCTAAGAGTGTTCAAGGTAGTCTTGTTAAGAAATTAGGTTACATTCCATTGACTTCAATGAAGGTCGACCGGGGACAATCTGGTGAGATCACGACCCTTAAATAGTGACTGTTAAGTCGCACAAAAGCGTCCGGAAATTTTTCCGAACGCTTTTTTTGTGGGGTGATTTAGTTTGATTGAACGGGGACTTCGTTAAACTGTTCGCCCTGGTCTTCAAAACTGGCTTGCCCACTCAGCAGGTTGGTGATGGCTGTTTGAGTGGCAGCCAGCGTAGCGCTGTCGACCGCAATCGTCTGGGTGACTTGAACGCCGTAGTCGGTGTCTAAAGTCATCATATTTTGCTGGGTCAAGTAGTAGTTCAGCGCGTCAACGTTACGGTAATCAATCGTAACGGCGAGCTTTGTTTGTTGAACCCGTTGAACTTTTCCGATACTTTCAATGGCCAGTGCGGGTGCGCCGCTGTAAGCCCGAATCAAGCCGCCCGCGCCGAGCTTAATGCCCCCAAAGTAACGCGTCACAACGGCTAAAACGTCGTGAATTTCGTTCGTCTTTAACACTTCTAAGATGGGCGAACCAGCCGTACCGACGGGTTCACCGTCGTCACTCATACGCTGGATGTGATCATCTTCGCCTAAGACGTAAGCAAAGCAATTATGATTGGCTTTGGGGTTATCCGCCCGCACTTGCGCAATTTTTTTCTGGGCATCAGCTTCGTCACTGATGCGAAAAAGGTGGGCAATAAAGCGTGATTTCTTAATAGTTTGCTCACTAACCGTGTTTTTAGGAATTGTGTAGTATGGTTTTGTCAAAATTAAGGGTTCCTTTCAAGATGTTTGGCTCAGTTATTCGGATGTTATTGATAGGAGGTGCAGTTTAGTGGAAAAATCAGCACTCTATGGTCGCCAGCTCTGTTTAACGCCTGGTGAAGCTCAGGGATTACCCCCGGAAGTTCAAAAAATCGTGGGCATTCAAAGGGATGGTCAGACGTTGCGCTGCAATCGCTGTGGGAGCAATCTAACACCAGCGATGGCGCAGTTGCCTAATCAACAATATTACTGTTATCAGTGCCTGAATTTGGGCCGGGTCAGTACCTTAACTTCACTCTATCACATTCCAGAACCAAATGAATTTTTGAATTATCCCACTTGTAGCTGGCAGGGAAAATTGACGCCCCAACAAGCTGAGTGTGCCGAACGGGTCCGGACTAATTTTGAGCAGCGCAGCCGGCACTTACTGTGGGCGGTCACCGGTGCAGGAAAAACGGAGATGCTATTCCCGGGGTTAGCCTGGGCCCTTAGTCAGGGCTTGCGCTGTGCGTTGGCCTCCCCGCGGGTCGACGTTTGTTTGGAGTTAGCGCCAAGGTTACAGGCTGCGTTCCAAGACGCTGAGATCGCCCTTTTACACGGTCGGAGCGACGAGCCGTACCGGTACTGTCAGTTAACGATTTGCACAACGCATCAACTGTTGCGGTTTCGAGCAGCGTTTGACGTCTTAATTATTGACGAAGTAGATGCTTTTCCGTTTGCGGCGAATCCGCGGTTGCATTACGCGGTCAATCAAGCCGTTAAACCAAACGGCGCCTTACTTTATATGACGGCCACGCCTAGCCATGAGTTATTGCGACAGGTGCGGCGTGGACAGCTCAGTATCAGCTATTTACCGCTGCGTTTTCATCAGCACTTGTTGCCAACGATTAAAGTCAGTTTGCAACCGCACTGGTGGCGCACGATCACGCGCGGACAACTCCCGTCATGTTTGCGGCGCAAGTTAGACGCCTACGCAAAGTCGCATCAACGGTTCTTACTATTCGTCCCCCGTGTTGCTCAGTTAGCGCAAGTCAAAGCGGCGATTGAGCGGGCGGTGCCAGCATTAAACGGACTGACCGTCCATTCCACGGATCCGGAACGGCTGGAAAAGGTCCAACGCATGCGTGACCATCAGGTTCAATTTTTAGTGACAACCACGATTTTGGAACGGGGCGTAACGTTACCTGGTATTGATGTCATTGTTTTAGGGGCCGATGATCCTATCTTTTCGACCGCCGCGTTAGTTCAGATTGCAGGGCGGGTCGGGCGTAGTCGGGAACGCCCCGATGGCCTCGTTTGGTTTCTGTGTGCGAGTTACGCCCGGACCATCAAAAATGCACGGCGACAAATCAAACTGGTCAACCGGAAAGGACGGCGACTGCAGCGTGCAATGCCTACTGTGTCACCAGAACATTCATCATAAGACGAGTCTACAGTGGTTGTTAAGCTGGCAGCCACTGGCGCACCCCGTTGTGTGCGCCGCTTGTTGGCAAGGTTTTACCCGGATTGAGCGGTCAACCGCCTGTCCGGGGTGCGGTCGGGCGCAAGCTAGTCGGCGACTGTGTCCGGATTGCCAGCGTTGGCCCGTTAACCAGCCTTTTCATAACGTTGCGTTATTTACTTACAATGATGCCATGCACAATTATTTTCAGCAATATAAGTTTCAAGGAGATTACCGGGTGCGAGCAGTATTTGCAACGTTAATGCAGACTACGGTCAATCAATTAGCTGGTGACCTTGTGTTAACCATCCCAGTCACAGCGAGTACCATGATGACTCGGGGCTTTAATCAGGTCACCGGGTGGTTAACGGACGATTTAAATCAAGCGGACGGGCTAGCAACGTTGGCACAAGAAAAAGGGGTGGCGCAATCTCAAAAGGCCCGGCAAGAACGGTTGGAAACGCCCCAGCCGTTTAAGCTCGTGATAAGCGCTGAACAATTACGGCATCAACACGTGATTTTAGTTGATGATATCTATACGACTGGGAGCACGATGCGGCACGCGGCTGACCTAATTATCGAAAACGGTGCCAAGTCAGTAACGGGGCTAACTTTGGCTCGTTAATTATGATGAAAAACGCCGTTTGGATTGTTTATTGTAGCGCTTTCTATTATAATAAAAATAAGCAAAGCGATTGAAGAGTGGTCCTTTGGTTGCTTTGGGTACACAGTAATGTGTGTGAAGGGAGAGAAGATCTATGCTAAATTTTAATATTCGCGGTGAAAATATCGAAGTGACCCAAGCTATTCGAGACTATGTTCAAAAACGGGTGGGGAAGTTACAAAAGTATTTCGGCAATGACGTTGACTCCATTGCCCATGTTAACTTGAAGATTCACCCAGATAAGACTGCTAAGGTCGAAGTTACGATTCCACTTCCATATTTAGTTCTCCGGGCAGAAGAAACTTCTCCTGATATGTATGCTAGTGTTGATTTGGTTACCGACAAGTTGGAACGCCAAATCCGCAAGTATAAGACGAAAGTTAACCGTAAATCCCGTGAAAAGGGTTATAAAGCGATTGACTTTGCAGCAACTGATGAAACGGTTGCCGCTGCAGACAATGATCAGGACGATAAGTTAGACGTTGTACGTACGAAGCGGGTGGCTTTAAAGCCAATGGATAATGAAGAAGCAATCCTTCAAATGGATATGCTGGGCCATGATTTCTTTATCTATCAAGACGCAGAAACGGATGCGATCAACATCGTCTATCGGCGTAACGATGGCCGTTACGGTTTGATTGAAACCGACGACAATCAATAATTTAAGATTATTAACGAAAGAGCGGGCCATATCGATGGTCGGTTCTTTCTTTTTTTAATAAAGCGCGCGTTATCGGTTACATTGATAGCGCGCTGTTTTCATTACTCGTAAAAAATGGTAAAATGACAAATGGTATTTTATTTTGAAAATAGACTAATTGAAACGATACTTAATTATTATTATTTGGAGAGGATACGTAAATGGCCAACATTTTAAAACGCTGGGTCGAGAGTGATAAGCGGATTATTCGGCGTCTCGACAAGACTGCCAATAAAGTTGAAGCTTATGCTGACGAATATGCCAAATTAAGCGATGCTGACTTACAAGCAAAGACCCCAGAATTTCAGGAACGGTACAAGGAGGGCGAATCGCTTGACGATTTGTTGCCAGAAGCATTTGCGACGGCGCGTGAAGGTGCTAAGCGGGTACTAGGACTTTACCCGTTCCACGTTCAGATCCTTGGGGGGATCGTGTTACACGAAGGCGATATTGCCGAAATGAAAACTGGTGAAGGTAAGACGTTAACGGCAACGATGCCGGTCTACCTAAACGCCATTTCCGGCAAAGGTGTGCACGTTGTAACGGTCAACGAATACCTATCAGCGCGTGATGCGACTGAAATGGGTGAATTGTATCACTGGTTAGGGATGACTGTCGGTATCAACGGTGCTGAAAAGTCACCCGAAGAAAAGCGGGCAGCGTACAACGCTGATATTACTTATTCAACTAACGGTGAAATTGGGTTTGATTACTTACGTGATAACATGGTGGTTTACCGTGAAGACATGGTTCAACGGCCACTAAACTTCGCCATTATTGATGAAGTTGACTCCATCTTGATTGATGAAGCGCGGACGCCGTTGATTATTTCTGGTCAATCCGAAGGGACGACTGGAATGTACAAACGGGCGGACCGCTTTGCGAAGACGCTGACTAAGGACGAAGATTACAAGGTTGACCTTGAATCTAAGACGGTCGCACTGTTAGACGAAGGGATTCGTAAGGCTGAAAAGTACTTTGGCTTAGAGAACCTCTATGATACGGATAACACGGCGTTAAACCATTACTTGGACGAAGCGTTACGTGCGAACTACATTATGTTAAAAGATAAGGACTACGTGATTCAAGACGGTCAAGCATTGATCGTTGATTCCTTTACGGGACGAATCATGGATGGCCGGCGTTTCTCTGACGGGTTGCATCAAGCGATTGAAGCAAAGGAACACGTCGAGATTCAAGAAGAAACCAAGACCATGGCCAATATCACTTATCAAAACTTATTCCGGATGTATAAGAAACTTTCCGGGATGACTGGGACGGCGAAGACTGAACAGGAAGAATTCCGTGAAATTTACAACATGGAAGTTATTACCATTCCAACCAACCGTCCGATGATTCGTGATGACCGTTCAGATTTACTCTACCCAACGTTGCGGAGTAAGTTTAACGCGGTTGTTAAAGAAATTCAGACGTTATACAAAAAGGGCCAACCAATGTTAATTGGGACGGTCGCCGTTGAAACTTCTGAATACTTGTCACACCGTCTCGATGAAGCCGGCGTACCGCACGTGGTCTTGAACGCCAAGAACCATGCCAAGGAAGCCGATATCGTGGCAAACGCGGGTCAACGTGGCGCCGTTACGATTGCCACTAACATGGCTGGTCGTGGGACTGATATCAAATTGGGACCGGGTGTTAAAGAACTTGGCGGTTTAGCCGTTATTGGGACTGAACGTCATGAATCGCGCCGGATTGATAACCAGTTACGGGGCCGTTCAGGTCGTCAAGGTGATCCTGGTATGTCACAATTCTACTTATCCTTGGAAGATGACTTGATGTTACGATTCGGTTCCGAACGGATCAAGAGTTTCTTGCAACGGATGAACGTGGAAGATGACGATGCGGTTATCCAATCACGAATGATTACACGCCAAGTTGAATCAGCGCAAAAACGGGTTGAAGGGAATAACTACGACTCCCGGAAGAACGTTTTACAGTACGATGATGTGATGCGGGCACAACGTGAAGTGATTTACGGTGAACGCCAACAAGTTATCATGGAAGACAAGTCATTGAAGCCAGTCATCATGCCAATGATTAAGCGGACCGTTGAACGAACCGTTCAATTACACATGCAGGATCCAAAGAATCCAGATTACGCTGCAATCGTTGACTTTGCACAGTCTGCCATGGTTAAAGAAGATTCCATCAGTGAAGCGGACCTTAAGGGTAAGTCAGCTGAAGAAGTTGAAAAGTACTTGATGGACTTAGTCGACAAGATTTACGCTGATAAAGCTAAACAATTATACGACGAAGGCCAGATGTTGGAATTCGAAAAAGTTGTTATTTTACGTGTGGTTGACTCACACTGGACGGATCACATTGACGCCATGGACCAATTACGTCAATCAATCGGTTTACGTGGTTATGGTCAGTTGAACCCACTGGTTGAATATCAACGGGATGGTTATCAGATGTTTGAAGAAACGGTTGCCGATATCGATTACGATACGACCCGTCTCTTCATGAAGTCTGAAATTCGTCAAAATATCCAACGTTAATTAACGAATAAAGCATTTTAACGAGTCTGAGACTGCGGTCCCGGGCTCGTTTTGCCAATAAATTCTATTATGAAATAAGTTGAAAGAAGGGTTCTTTGTGGAATTAAGTGAATACAAACATCTAATTGAAGAAATGCAAAGTGCCATCGCTGACTTTAGGGGGTCACTTTGACTTAGATGCCCTCAATGAAGGCATCCAGGAAAACGAGGCCCGAATGGCTGAACCTGGGTTTTGGGATGACCAAGCCGCGGCTCAAAAAGTGATCGATGACAATAACGAGCTCAAGGGAAAATACGACGCCTACAAGCAACTTGCGGACGAAGTTGGGGACTTAACCGTCGCCTATGAACTTTTGAATGAGGAACCGGATGCGGACATGCAAGCCGAGTTTGAACGTGATTTTGACAAGGCCCAACATGACTTACAGCAATACCGGTTAAACTTACTGCTTGACGGGCCCTATGACCGGAACAACGCCATCATTGAAATCCATCCTGGCGCTGGGGGAACAGAATCGCAGGACTGGGGCGCAATGCTATTACGAATGTATACGCGTTGGGCGGCGAGTCACGAGTTCGGTGTCGAAACGGTTGATTATCAAGCGGGCGACGAAGCTGGAATTAAGAGTGTCACGTTGCTGATCAGTGGGCACAATGCCTACGGTTATTTGCGGTCAGAAAAGGGTGTGCATCGCCTAGTTCGGATTTCACCATTCGATGCTGCTGGTCGGCGGCACACCTCGTTTGCGAGTGTTGACGTGATGCCCGAATTAGACGACACGGTCGACGTGGAAATCCGACCAGATGATTTGAAGGTCGATGTTTACCGGGCTAGTGGTGCTGGTGGACAACACGTTAACAAGACTTCATCGGCGGTACGAATCACACATATTCCAACCGGAATCGTCGTCGCCAGTCAGGCGCAACGATCACAGCTGCAAAACCGGCAGACGGCGTTGAACATGTTACGTGCTAAACTTTACGAACGTGAAGAGGAAAAGAAGGCTCAGGAACGGGCTGCAATTCAAGGTAAACAGATGGATATTGGTTGGGGCTCACAAATTCGCTCCTACGTTTTCCATCCGTATACGATGGTCAAAGATCACCGCACAAATTACGAAACGCATGATGGCCAAGCCGTGATGGACGGGGATTTAGACCCGTTTATCGATGCTTACTTACAGTGGAAATTAGCGCAACGTAATCCGCATTAGTTTTATTGAATACTGGACGTCATGATAATTAGTGAAGGCGTTCAGTATTTTTTGCTGATTATTATTAATAATATCTTGGTATTAATACATTGATACCAAGACTTTCCCACTGTAAACAATATTGGTCTGGCCCGTTAAAAATGCTATACTAACTTCAGAGTTTAACGTTAGGAGTCACGTGCATGCAGGTATTGAAAGTCTTAGAATTATTTTTTTTACAGCCATTAGTATGGCTGGGGCTGCTTCGCAGTTATATGACCGCACGTCGGCGGGTCAACTACGAACGGCATCATTATCGGAGTGCGATAAATGCGCAGTTCGTTGAAGTCCGCCATTTTTTGGTGGACGGTGTGTTGTTAGGACTTGCGACGAGTATCATCAGTCTTTTACTCGGAATTGTCGTGGCTCCTGTCTGGGTCGTTATTTATGAGCTAATTGCAGTTATTAGTTTGATTGTTGTCCCGTTTGCATTGCTACCGGTGACGGTTTTCGGATTAAGCTGGCTCATTTATTGGTTGTATAGTCCCCAGTTAACGATGGTGGGCGGTGCATTACAACGGTACGGGGTCACGACCACCAGTATGAGCGGTGGTTTGCTGATCAACGGCCTGGTCTTACTGGCCGTGATTTTGGCCGTAACGGCGATCCTATTACGTTGGCACCGGGAACAGGGTGATTCACCCGAGTTGCAACCGGACCAACGGGGAAAGCGCATCGTGCGTTATCGTTGGCAACAGTTGCTCGTATTGCCGGTAGCCGTGTTAGTTCCAGGAGACTGGTTACACGCGACGTTTAGTTGGTGGCCCGTTTTTATGGTCGGTCAGCGCTCTTTCAGCCTGATCTTATTGCCACTGCTATTGGGGACGAGTGTCCGGGTGTACAAGCAATTACCAAAGGTTGCGTGGGTACGCTTGGCAAAACAGTATGGCGTTGTTGCAGCCATCGCGTTGGTGCTTGCCATTGGCGCGCGGATTGCAGCGTTAAGTCCGCAGTGGTTACTGGTTCTCATGGGTGTAGTCGTTGTGTTAACTTGGGGAATCTTGATGCAACACCACTACCATGATCAGCACCAAGCGTTTCGGTTTTCAGATACGGACCAAGGTGTGCGGGTCATTGGGCTTCGTAAACACACCCCGGCGGACAAATTAAATATAGAACTAGGTGACGTTATTTTAGAATGTAACCGTAAACCGGTGCATAATGAGCGTCAGTTTTACGCGGCGTTGCTAGAAAACCCAACCTATGTTCACTTAAAAGTACGTAATTTACAACAAGAATTGATTATTACTGAAACGGCGATTTATAATGGCGCCCCACACGAGTTAGGGATTGTATTATTCACTGATCAGGAGGATTAACGACCATGGATAAGATTTTAGTTGTAGACGATGAACCAGCAATTGTCACGTTGTTATCATATAACCTCAAACAAGCTGGTTATGAAGTTGTGACGGCGACGGATGGTGCGGCCGCGTTGTCATTGGGGTTAGAACAATCGTTTACGTGTATCTTATTGGATTTGATGTTGCCTAAGCTAGATGGCATGGAAGTCACGAAACGGTTGCGGCAAGAAAAAGTGCGAACACCAATTATTATTGTTACTGCTAAAAGTGATGAATTTGATAAAGTTTTCGGCTTGGAACTAGGGGCCGACGACTATATCACCAAACCATTTTCACCACGGGAAGTGTTGGCGCGAATCAAAGCGGTTATTCGACGTGCGGTTCCAACTGAACCAGTGCCAGTGACCGTTGCGGCGCCTGCAAACCGGTCGATTATGGCTGTAGGTAATCTACAAATTGATCAAAATAAGTACCGGGTCACGCGCAACGGTGAAAATATCAGTTTGACGCCGAAAGAGTTTGAACTGTTAGTTTACTTTGTGGAACGGGAAGGTCGGGTCCTCAGTCGTGATGCGATTTTAAATCACGTTTGGGGTTACGACTACGCGAGTGAAACGCGGATCGTTGATATTCATATTTCACATTTACGTGAAAAAATTGAACTTGATCCTAAAAATCCGCGGTTGATCAGAACGGTTCGTGGCTTTGGGTACGAATTCGTGGGTGATGAACATGCATAATCGTTGGCATCAGTCCATCCGATTGTTGACGTTAGAAAATGTCTTATTAGTTTTAATGGTGCTGGTGGTTGTGCAGCACTTTTCTCCAATTAATTGGTCGACCGGCGTTGTCGGTGGGCTTCTTTTAGTTTTAGTGCTAGTTGCGGTAGTGGAAACGAGTATCGTTTGGTTCCAGCAACGCGAACGTCAAAAGACGATTGACCGGATGGAAGCGAAGCTACGGCAGATGAGTAGCCAGCAGTTCCCACCGCATATCTTGTTACCACAAACGGACCCGTTGTACAGCTTGTCGCAAGCGGTCAACCAGTTGGAAAGCTATCAACGTAGTCAAACTCGGCGTGCGGAATTACAAGAAAAAGAACTGATGATGATCATGCGCTACTTACCGGTAGGCGTCATGGTGATTGATCACCATAGGCAAGTTCAGCTTTCTAATCCAGCGATGAGTGAATTGCTACAGGAATCGATCAATACCATTGCGCACACTTATACGAAAGATATTCAGTTGTACGCGTTGACCAAGCTGATTGAAGATACGATTACGACTCACAAAAATCAGCGAGCTTCGATTACACTCACGCCGGCGCCGAATACCCAGGTGGTTGAAGCAACGACCGTGTATATTCAAAATAGTCGGGCCCACTTTCAAATTGTTTTAATGCTCTACGATATTACGGAAGTTTACATGATTGAACAAATGCAGGATGACTTTGTTAGTAACGCGAGCCACGAATTGAAGACCCCCATTACCGCCATTGCTGGATTTACGGAGACGTTATTGAGTGGTGCTAAGGATGACCCCGAGACCTTGGATCAATTTTTGAAAATCATTGCGGATGAAAGTCAGCGATTGATTGATCTCATCCAAGACGTGTTGTCTTTATCACGAATTCGGGCCCAGAGTACGACTAAGTTAGTTTTTAAGAAAATTGCCATTCGGCCGTTGATTGAGACGGAATTAGCCGTATCCCAACAGGCCATTGCGCGGCAGCACTTAACGGTCGATAATCAGGTCGATGGTGACTTTCAGGCGACGGTCGACCAACGCAAGTTAAGTCAGATCATCAAAAATCTGCTGACCAACGCGATTAAGTACAATCGTGAAGGTGGACACGTTACGGTAAAAACGACGGCGACTGAGAACCACTGGTCACTAACCGTAGTGGATACGGGAATCGGCATTAGCGCGGAAGACCAACAGCGAATCTTCGAACGCTTTTATCGGGCGAGTCCTTCCCGCTCACAGCAGGTGGTCAGTGGTACCGGTCTCGGGTTGGCCATTGTTAAAGAATTGGTGACGGCCATGCACGGTGACATTAGTGTTGCCAGTCAGCGTGGTGTCGGCACGACGATGACGGTCACGTTGCCCTTAGACGAAGTCATTTCAAAATAGCCATTACGACGGAAATTTCCAGTCGTAATGGCTATTTTTGTGTCTTCAGTGGGAACTAAATCAAAATATTTTGACATTTACACAATCTTTACAAAACGCATATCAAGCATTTACACAAACTTTGTATTATAGATTTTGAGCAATGGGTAGGAGGTATTTTGTTATGAAAAAAAGTCGGGTCATCCAATTACTAGGACTGATCTTGATTGGCGTCTTAATCGGCTTCGGTTACACCCACCGAGTACGAACGGACGCTGGCGAGTCAATCACCGCAGTTGGTTCCACCGCTTTACAACCATTAGTAGAAGCTGCGGGTGAGCAATACAGTTCCACGCGGACGGGTATTTTTATTAACGTGCAAGGCGGCGGGTCTGGTACCGGCCTTAGTCAAATTCAATCGGATGCCGTCGCAATCGGTAACTCGGATATTTTTGCTGAAGAGCAACCGGGAATCGATGCGCGCAAGCTCAAGGACCATCAAGTTGCGGTCGTTGGGATTGCACCGATTGTCAACAAATCAGTTGGCGTGACTAATTTGACACAACAACAACTCATTCAGATCTTCACGGGAAAAGTCAAAAATTGGCGTGAAGTTGGGGGCAAGAACCTCCCCATTACGTTAATTAACCGTGCACAAGGTTCGGGAACGCGTAAGACGTTTGAAACTTACGCGTTAAAGGGCCAAAAGAGTGCGGATTCACAGGAACAAGATTCATCTGGGCTGGCCCGTTCAATCGTTGCTAGTACGCCTGGTGCCATTAGTTACGTCGCATTTTCGTACTTCGACAAGAGTGTCCAAGTCGTTAACGTTGACGGTGTGCGGCCAACGGAAGCCAACGTGCGAACGAACCGGTGGCAGATTTGGTCCTACGAACATTTATATACGAGCAACCATCCAAATCAGTTAACAAAAAAATTTATCAATTACATTTTATCAACCGCTGTTCAAAAGAAATTAGTCAAACAGTTAGGTTATATTTCGGTCCATGATATGCAAGTACAGCGGAGTGCGGCCGGTAAAATTTCGTCAGTGAAATGAGGGGGAGCGCATGGATAAAATTCGAGAAAGTTTATTAAAAAAGTCAATCGCGACTAAGATTGAGCGGCGGGGCAAAATTATCAGTTTGTTTTGCTTGGCGTTGATTGTTGGGATTGTCTTTTTAATCTTTTACTTTGTAGCATCACGAGGGTTGGCAACCTTCTTCCAAAACCACATCAACCTATGGCAATTCTTAAGTGGGACTCAGTGGAATCCTGGGACTAACGGTACGAATGGTCAGCCAGCAGTCGGGGCACTGCCAATGATTTTAGGATCGTTTCTAATTACGATTCTGTCAGCCTTGATTGCAACGCCGTTCGCAATTGGGACGGCGGTCTTCATGACCGAGATTTCACCTCGGCGTGGGGCCAAGATTTTACGGCCAGTAACGGAATTGTTAGTTGGAATTCCATCCGTTGTTTACGGGTTCATTGGCCTGCAAGTTGTTGTACCGTTCGTACGCCATACGTTTGGCGGTAGTGGTTACGGGATTTTATCTGGGACGTTCGTCTTGTTCGTTATGATTTTACCGACCGTTACCTCCATGAGTGCCGATGCGTTAAACGCGGTACCCCGTTATTATCGGGAAGCCTCATTAGCATTGGGTGCGACCCGCTGGCAAACGATTTATAAAGTGGTTTTACGAGCAGCCATTCCGGGAATGTTAACCGCCATTGTCTTTGGGATGGCCCGGGCTTTTGGGGAAGCCTTGGCCGTTCAAATGGTTATCGGGAACGCAACGCTTTTACCACAAAACTTAGTTTCTCCGGCGTCCACGTTGACTAGTATCTTAACTATGGGAATCGGGAACACGGTCATGGGGTCACTACAAAACAACGCCCTGTGGTCACTGGCAATGATCCTATTGTTAATGTCATTAGTCTTCAACTTAGTGATCCGCTATATCGGACGAAAGGGGAAATTAAACCATGAACGCTAAACGAGTTGATAAAATTGCGACGGGCATCTTATACGGTGTCGCTGCTCTGGTCGTTATTATCCTAGTAGCGCTATTAGGTTTCATTTTGGTCGAAGGGGTTCCACACATTTCGTGGCATTTCCTAACGTCGCCAGCTTTAGCTTTTGAAGCGGGCGGTGGGATTGGCATTCAATTGTTTAACTCCTTTTACCTGTTATTCTTAGCCCTGTTGATTTCCTTACCGATTTCGCTAGGTGCCGGGATTTACTTAAATGAATATGCACCCCAAAATACGTTTACGGGCTTAATTCGGACAACGATTGAAATTTTGAGTTCGTTGCCTTCCGTTGTTGTTGGGTTGTTTGGGTACTTGTTCTTCGTTGTGCAATTCAAACTGGGCTTTTCCATTCTGTCCGGCGCATTCGCACTGACCGTCTTTAACCTCCCAATTTTGACCCGGAGCATTGAAGAAGCGCTGGCCAACATTTCGGATGATCAACGTGAAGCGGGCTACGCATTAGGCCTATCACGGTGGGAAACCGTGACTAAGATCGTTGTGCCAGCCGCACTACCTAGTATTATTACCGGGGTCGTGTTAAGTGCCGGGAGAATCTTTGGTGAAGCCGCAGCGTTAATCTACACCGCGGGTCAAAGTGCCCCTGCGCTAGACTTTAGTGACTGGAATCCCTTCGATATCAGTAGTCCATTGAGTCCACTTCGCCCAGCTGAAACGTTGGCGGTGCACATTTGGAAGATTAACTCTGAAGGAATTATGCCAGATGCCAAGGCCGTTTCAGCTGGTGCATCCGCCGTGCTAATCATTGCGGTACTGCTATTTAACTTCCTAGCACGCTGGCTCGGCAAACGACTCTACAAACATTTAACCGCTGAATAAAGGAGGCCTTTTTGATGGCAGATAACTCAATGACTACGGATCAACGGAATATCATGAAATTCGATCCTAAAGACCATGAAATTGCGCTTTCGACGGAAGACTTACGGGTGTTTTACGGGAAGTCTGAAGCAATTTCTGAAGGCGATTTACAGTTTGAACGCTACAAAATCAGCGCCTTGATTGGCCCGTCTGGTTCCGGGAAATCGACCTACTTACGGTCACTTAACCGGATGAATGACCGGATTGCCACGGTTAAGGGCAAGATTATGTATCGTGGGTTGGATATTAATAGTAATGAGATTGATGTTTACGAAATGCGCCGCCACATCGGTATGGTGTTTCAGCGGCCCAATCCGTTTGCTAAATCGATTTATGAAAATATTGCGTTTGCGCTGCGCCAACGTGGGATGAACAAGAAGCAGGATCTCGATGAAATCGTCGAACGATCCTTGCGCCAGGCCGCCATGTGGGACCAAGTCAAAGATGATTTGAACAAGAGTGCTTTGGCCTTGTCAGGTGGTCAACAACAACGGCTGTGCATCGCGCGGGCGATTGCAATCAAACCGGACATCTTGTTACTGGATGAACCGGCCAGTGCGCTAGACCCAATTTCAACGAGCCAAGTTGAAGATACCTTATTAGAATTAAAACAAAACTACACGATTATCATCGTGACGCATAACATGCAACAAGCGTCACGGATCAGTGACTATACCGCGTTTTTCAACCTTGGTAAGGTACTCGAATACGCCGAGACTGGTGACATCTTTACCAATCCGCAGGTTGATCTAACCAACGACTATATTTCCGGGAACTTTGGATAGGAGGGCCGCCATGAGTACGATTTTGAAAACAGAAAACTTACACTTGTTCTATGGTAAAAAAGAGGCCCTCAACGGCATTGATATTGATTTCCAAGAAAAGGGCATTACGGCCTTAATCGGGCCTTCAGGTTGTGGAAAATCAACGTTTCTGCGCTGCTTAAACCGGATGAATGATTTAATTCCGGGTGTTACGGTAACGGGGAACGTTGAATTTAACAACACCAATATTTATGCGCCTACGACCGACACCGTTCAATTGCGGAAGGAAATTGGGATGGTGTTTCAACAACCCAACCCGTTCCCATTCTCAATTTACGAAAATGTCGTGTACGGCCTCCGGTTAGCGGGGGTTCGTGACAAGGAACGCTTGGATGCCGCGGTTGAAAAGAGTTTAAAGCAAGCGGCCATTTGGGATGAAGTTAAGGATCGGTTACACCTCAACGCCTTAGCGCTCTCTGGTGGTCAGCAGCAACGGGTGTGCATCGCCCGGGTGTTAGCCGTGGAACCGGATATTATCTTGTTGGATGAAGCGACTAGCGCGCTTGACCCGGTATCAAGTCACATGATTGAAATGACGCTATTGAATTTGCGTCACGATTACACTATCATAACTGTTACGCATAATATGCAGCAGGCTTCACGAATTTCTGATCGGACGGCGTTCTTCTTGAATGGTGAACTGATTGAAGTTAACGATACGAAACAGATTTTCATGAATCCGGTTAAACAAGAAACCAATGACTATATTTCAGGACGATTGGGTTAGGAGGATAAATCATGCGACGACTATTTGATGACGAGTTAAATGATATTGACGCTAATTTTACCGAAATGGGTATGATGGTTAGCGAAACGATTGAAAAGGCGGTTAAAGCTTTTATCGATCATGATCGAGATTTGGCCCAAGAAATTATCGACAATGATGCCAAAATCAACCAACGTGAAGTTGAGTTGGAACAAAAATCATTTGAAATGATTGCCCTGTATCAACCCGTGACTTCTGATTTACGGGAAATTGTCACGATTTTGAAGGCCGTATCAGAATTGGAACGGATGGCAGACTATGCCCGTAACATTGCGCACGCAACGATTCGGGTCAAAGGACACGTTCGGGTACCTGAGATCGAAGCCGCACTCTCTGAAATGGGAAACCGGGTTCGTTCAATGGTTGAAGAGATGCTGTCTGCCTACGTTAAGAGTGATGACATCGCCGCGCGGAAAGTCGCCGCACGTGACGCTAAGGTTGGCGAGATGTTTGATAAGATCAACGCCAAAGGGATTTCAAAGATGGAACGTCATCCGGAAACGGTGATTGGGTCCACCGACTATTTGAACGTGGCCAGCTACTTGATGCGCATCGGGGCACTGGTCACAAACATTGGTGAATGGATCGTCTATCTAAATACTGGTGAAATTATTGAATTAAATCCAGAAAGCTCCAATCTAGTTTAGTTAATCGTAAATAATCTTTAAAGCCGGTTCGTCTAGTTTGCAACCGGCTTTTACAATTAGTAAGATATAATTAGACTAAACTTATTGAGGTGTCTAATTATGAAAACTAATACTAAAAGAAAATTAACTAAATCGAATAACCGCGTTATCGCCGGAGTACTTGGTGGGATTGCGGAGTATTTAAACTGGAACGCTAACGTTTTACGAGTGCTTTTTGTCCTATTGACCATTGCCTCACACGGTTTTGGGATATTACTCTATCTTGTTTTGATGACCATTATGCCAAGTAAGCCTGAAAATGCCGGATTCTTTGAACAAATGCGGCGCGCAACTCAGGACGGTGGGACGACGAAACAGTCGCAGCCTCAGGGGCGTAAAGAGATTCATAACGTACACGAAGAAGACGAACCGCGTCACCGCGATTAATGGAGTGATAGACCAGTGGGCTTTTGGAAACGAATTTTAATAAATACAATCTTATTCATTGCCATCGCGGGGTTCTTTCAATCGAGCTTCCACGTGGCGAACGTCTGGATCGCACTGTTAGCAAGCTTTGTGTTGGCGATTTTGAACGCAGCGATTAAACCTTTTTTGGTATTATTGTCGCTACCAATCACGCTAATTACGTTAGGTTTGTTTAGCATTGTGATCAACGGATTCATGCTTCAGATGACGTCATACGTTGTCGGGAAGGCTAACTTTGGGTTTTCTAGTTTTGGGATGGCCGTGTTAGTCTCAATCTTAATGTCACTGGCAAATGTGATTGTATCTAATTTTTTTGCGAAGAGTGGAGTCAATGGTGATTAAAGCGCTTTAAAGTGCTAAGATTAGAAGATAGGAATAATCCGTTTTCAGTCAAAAGTGTGGAGGCTTGAAAAAGTAATGCAATAGCATTACCGGACCATGCCGACCACACTTTTTTAATGGCTGAACGACTTAGGAGGGATTTACTTGGCAGAAAGTGTAACCGTTGCCGATTTGGTGAAAAATACACGCTTAGACGTCTACCATGGTGCTGATTTGTTGGCTGATAAAGCTGTTACGACTAGTGATATTTCACGACCGGGACTGGCTTTGACCGGCTATTTCAACTACTATCCGCGTGAACGGGTTCAGTTATTAGGTAAGACTGAAACCGCCTATTCAAAAAATATGAGTCATGATGAACGTTTAATGATTTTTCGTAAAATGTGTCAGTTAACGACCCCGGCATTTGTTATCTCAACGGGGCTACCAGTTCCTGATGAACTGGTTCAAGCAGGTCAGGAAAATGGGGTTCCCATTTTAGGGACCAAGATGACCTCTTCACGAATCTTGAGTAACATGACGAACTACTTAGAAGGCAAACTTGCGGAACGCCAGTCCGTTCACGGCGTACTCGTTGATATTTATGGCTTAGGGGTTCTGATTACCGGTGATTCTGGTGTTGGTAAGAGTGAAACGGCGCTAGAACTGGTTAAACGTGGTCACCGGTTGATTGCTGATGACCGGGTTGACGTTTACCAACAAGATGAACAAACGTTGGTCGGTGAAGCACCTAAGATCTTGAATCACTTGCTCGAAATTCGTGGTATTGGGATCATTGACGTGATGAATTTGTTCGGTGCTGGCGCTGTTCGTCAGGATACGGATATTGATCTAATTGTTCACTTAGAGAGTTGGACGCCTGATAAGCAATTTGATAGACTAGGGAATGGAGAACAGTCCCGGAAATTCTTTGACGTTGAAGTTCCGGAAATTTCAATTCCGGTTAAGACTGGGCGTAACTTAGCCATCATTATTGAAGCGGCCGCGATGAACTTCCGGTCCGAAAGTATGGGTTATGATGCCACCAAGGTCTTTGATGATAACTTAAACTCGTTGATTAAAGAAAATTCTGCGCACGATTCTCACAAGTAATAAGGAGATGGCAATAGCGTGAAAACCGTTTTAGGGGCACTCAATCCAATCGCATTAAGATTGGGACCAATTGAAGTTCACTGGTATGGGGTAATTATTGCGAGTGCCGTAGTGATTGCGGTTGCGTTAGCAGTACATGAAGGTCAGAAACGTGGGATTCGTCCCGATGACATTTATGACATGATTTTGTGGGCTTTACCATTTACCTTGATTGCTGCACGGCTCTATTACGTCGTGTTCCAGTGGTCGTATTACAGTCAAAATCCGGGTGAAATTATTCGGATTTGGGATGGCGGGATTGCGATTTATGGTGGCCTGATTGGGGCGGGCATCGTGGTCGTACTATTCTGCCGATCCCGTTTTGTGCCAGTTTGGTTAATGCTCGATGTTGCGGCGCCGACCGTGATTATGGGGCAAGGAATTGGCCGGTGGGGTAACTTCATGAACCAGGAAGCCTTTGGCCGGATTACCAGCCTGAGCTTCTTGCAGAGTTTACATTTACCGAACTGGTTGATTGAACAGATGCATATCAACGGTGCTTACCGGCAGCCAACCTTTTTATATGAATCGGTTTGGGATCTTTTAGGCTTTGTCGTCTTAATGACGACCCGCCACCGGACTGGGTTATATAAACAAGGCGACGTTTTCTTAACGTATGTCGCTTGGTACTCGTTTGGCCGCTTCTTTACGGAAGGCATGCGAACCGATTCGTTAATGTTATTTAACGTTATCCGGATCTCGCAGGCGTTATCGGTTGTCCTGTTTATAGGTAGTGTTGGCTTGATTATTTGGCGGCGACGTCATTTAGCCAACGCACGCTGGTACCTCGACGGCTCTGGTCAAAAAGTTGTTACAGAAAAATAGTAGATTAGAGGGTTATTCGAATGACAGAAAAAATTGCGGTTTTAGGTGCGGGCTCTTGGGGCAGCATCCTAGCAAACTTATTGGACGAAAACGGGAATGACGTACGGTTATGGTCAAATTCTGAAGCACAAGCTGCAGAATTAAATGACCACCATACGAATCAACATTACGTTCCAGATTTTCACTATTCAGAATCACTCACAGCATATACTGATTTAGCTGCTGCTTTAGACGGGGTTGCTGCCGTTTTATTTGTAGTTCCAACTAAGGCAATCCGTAGCGTGGCCCAACAGGTTGCGGCTGTTTTACGCCAAACGAATCAAAAACCAATCATTATTCACGCTAGCAAGGGGCTAGAATTAGAGACACATAAGCGTTTGTCACAAGTGTTAGCTGAAGAAATTCCAGCTGACTTACGACAAGCCATCGTTGTCTTATCCGGCCCAAGCCATGCTGAAGAAGTGGCTAAACGTGATATTACGCTGATTACGGCTGCTAGTGAAGATACAAAGGCTGCCACGTTTGTGCAACAGCTATTCATGAACGATTACTTCCGAATTTACACCAATAATGATGTCATTGGGGTTGAATTGGGCGCTGCTTTGAAGAACATCATTGCTTTAGGCGCAGGTGCGTTACACGGCCTCGGCTACGGTGATGATGCCAAGGCTGCTTTAATGACCCGGGGACTTGCCGAAATTAGTCGTTTAGGGGTCGCGCTAGGGGCGCAACCACTGACCTTTATCGGTTTGTCAGGTGTCGGTGACTTGATCGTGACGGCCACCAGTGTGCATTCACGTAACTGGCGTGCCGGTAACGAACTTGGTTCCGGCAAAGACTTGAAGACGGTCATTGATACGATGGGAATGGTTATTGAAGGTATCCCATCAACGAAGGCCGCTTACGAATTAGCTCAGCAACAAAGTATTGAAATGCCAATTACTGAAGCAATTTATGATGTATTATATAATAATGCTGACATCAAGCAGGTCATTCCGCAATTGATGCGGCGTGAGGGGAAACCTGAGCTTCAATAAGTTTGGTCGTCAATAGTTAATATTTCACTATTTTAGGAGGATTATCACATGTCAAAAGTTAGAAAAGCCGTTATTCCAGCAGCTGGGTTAGGAACTCGTTTCTTGCCAGCTACGAAAGCAATGCCGAAGGAAATGTTACCAATCGTCGACAAACCAACGATTCAGTTCATTGTCGACGAAGCGCGCAAATCCGGAATTGAGGATATTGTGATCGTTACTGGAAAAAGTAAGCGAAGTATTGAGGACTACTATGACTCCAATCCTGAGCTTGAAGATAACTTACGTGCTAAGCACAAGGAAGAGATGTTGAAGCTAGTTCAAGAAACTACGGATATCAACTTATACTTTATCCGTCAATCACACCCACATGGCCTCGGGGATGCCGTGTTAACGGCGAAGGCCTTTGTTGGCGACGAACCATTCGTTGTCATGTTAGGTGATGACTTGATGGAAGATAAAGTTCCGTTGACGAAGCAGTTGATGAACAGTTACGATAAGACCCATGCTTCAACGTTAGCCGTTATGAAGGTTCCTCACGAGGAAGTTTCGAAGTATGGTGTCATCAATCCTGAAAGTGAAAAGGAACCCGGCTTATACAACGTCAACAACTTTGTTGAAAAGCCAAGTCCCGAAGACGCACCTAGTGATTTAGCAATCATTGGTCGTTACTTATTGACACCAGAGATTTTTGACGTTTTGGAACATCAAAAACCTGGTAAGGGTGATGAAATCCAATTAACGGATGCCATCGATACCTTAAACAAGACGCAGCGCGTGTTTGCCCATGAATTTAAGGGAACCCGTCATGATGTTGGTTACAAGTTCGGTTACTTGAAGACCACTATTGAATACGGGTTGACTCATCCAGACGTTAAGGATGATTTACGGGCCTACATTAAAGACTTAGGTTCAAAGCTGACTAAAGAAGACAGCGCAACGACTAAGCCAGTTAAAAAGAATACGAAATAGTTAAACTGAGGGATCCGCGAGTAACTTTGCGGACCCCTCGTCTTTATCAACGAACCTACCAAAACAAACTTTTCCGGTGTGTACAAACAACATAGTCGACAAATGTAAATTTTGGGGGTATATTAAGCCACATAGTAATTTAAGTGGAAGGGGTCTTTTAAAATGGCAAAGCGTTACGACGTGATTATTATTGGTGCGGGGCCGGCCGGGATGACCGCCGCCCTCTATGCTTCACGGGCCAATTTATCCGTACTGCTATTAGATCGTGGGATCTATGGCGGCCAAATGAATAATACCGCCGCAATTGAAAATTATCCGGGGTTCAAATCAGTTTTGGGACCGGATCTCGCCAAGGATATGTATGAATCGGCAACCCAGTTTGGGGCCGAATACGCATATGGGAGTGTCGAATCAGTTGAAGATCAAGGCGACATCAAGATCGTTAAAACTGATAGTGATACTTTTGAAACCAGGGCAATTGTCATTGGGACGGGCTCTGAATACCGTAAGTTAGGCGTGCCAGGTGAAGATACCTATGGTGGCCGGGGTGTTTCGTACTGCGCGGTCTGCGATGGGGCGTTCTTCAGAAATAAGCACGTCGTTGTTATCGGCGGCGGTGACTCAGCAATTGAAGAAGGTAGCTACCTGACACAATTAGCTGACAAAGTAACGGTTATTCACCGTCGGGACCAATTACGGGCCCAACAAATTTTACAAGACCGGGCGTTTGCGAACCCGAAGATGGAATTTGTTTGGAATAGCAACGTTACGGAAATTGTCGGTGACGACAAGAAGGTAACGGGCGTTAAGGTCAACAACAATAAAACTGGTGAAGACAGTGAAATTGCCGTTGACGGGGTCTTCATTTACGTGGGGATTAACCCAATCACAAAACCATTCGGTAATCTTGGAATTACGGATGAAAATGGCTGGATCGAAACGAATGACCACATGGAAACGAAAGTTCCTGGAATTTTCGCAGTGGGCGATGTTCGTAAGAAGGATCTGCGCCAAGTTGCAACCGCCGTTGGTGAAGGTGGGACTGCCGGTCAAGGCGTCTACACTTACATTAGCGCGTTAGGCGACAAAGTGAACAGCTAAAAAATAGTTATCAAAAAAAGTTAGGAATAAGGCGCAAAAAGCCAATCAGAAAAAAAGGCTCTTTGTCAACGGCTGTTGATGAGGAACTTTATGAGGAAACCAATTCATTTTCGAATTGGTTTCCTTTTTTTGTTCTGAATTGTAAATTCAATCCGAATTCGTGTGTAAAAACGCGACCAATTT